>CAYWOE010000001.1:0-12577 GCA_964459855.1 uncultured Synechococcus sp.
CCGTGGTCACGGTGGCCCTCATCTCGGTGACCTCAAAAGCCGCCAGTTGTTCGGGGGAGAAGCCTGCGCTCGCTTTCTGAGGAAGTCCGAAGGACACACCGAGCACCGCAGCTGCAATCCACCCGCCGGACAGCCTTCTGACAACGGAACCAAGCACCTGGGGTTGAGTCACAGGACTGACCAAATAGTGCAGCGACGGTAGCCGCATCCGTTCTTGGGTCAAAATGTCGCGGAACGTGACTCTCAAGGCATGCTTTTCAGATTGAGGCGGATCGCTCTGTCTGCGGGGTTGGTCCTGCTGCCCCTGGGTCTGATTCATGCACCTGTGCGGGCTGAAAAGGCGATTGAAATCAGCCTCAGGGAGCGTTATCTGACGTTGTTCGACAACGGACAAGTGGTGGAGCGTTTCCCTGTGGCGATCGGCGCACCTGAATCACCCACGCCAGCTGGCAGCTATGCCATCACCCGCATGGAGGAGGCACCCGTCTATCACAAGGGAGGCAAGGTGATTGCCCCTGGGCCGAAGAATCCGGTGGGTGTTCGCTACATGGCCTATTTCCAGCTTGGATCGGGTGAATACGCGATTCACGGAACCGCCTGGCCGAACTGGGTGAAGCTTCGCTCCGCCGTCAGCCTCGGTTGCATCCGCATGCTCAACAAGGATGTGGTCACCCTGTTCCAACAGGTGGATGTCGGTACGCCCGTGGTTGTGACTTCCGATTGATTCTCTGTTCCTGATCTGATTCGCTCCCGCTGAATGATGTCTGTACGCACTGCTGTTCCCGTTCTCTGCGGTTCCGTGTTGGCCCTGATCGCCACTCCCCTGTCCGCGTCTGCACAGAAGGAGATGCCCGAACAGACATTCCTGGATCAGGTGGAAGCACCAGGCCATGTTCTCGTGACGGCACGCGGCGCTGAGGCGGTTGACGCGGAGGCCCGACGCCTGGGGCTTCGTTTTCCGGCGGTCGGCTACTGGTCTCCTGAAAACATCTGCTTCAAGACTCCACCGGCTGGCGATTGCAACGGTCTGTTCCGACGCTGATCTCAGGGCATCGGCGGGGGCAGCACCGGTGGCGGCGGTGCTCCGAGCAAAACACCCGCGTCGGGAAGACGCTGATCATCAGCTTCGACTGGCTGGGACTCAGCCTCGGATTCGCTTCCGATCTCCCGGTCCACGGAACGGTTGGTTGATGGGGCCTGTAACTCATCGGGACGACTTGGTTCCGGTTTCAGTAGAACCGGCGGCGGCAGGTCGGGAGGCAGATCCCGTTCAATCGCAGGAAGCACTGAGTCGGCTTCACCAAGGTCTGTTGCATTGCCGGGCCGCGGCTCCTCCATCAGCACCAGCGGATCTGCAGTGATCGGGGGTTCCGGCAAGGGTGCACGATCAGGCCTGGCCTGCTGCTCATCCCGAGACAGGCCCGGCTTCAGGGGTTGTCGTTTCGGTCTCCAGATCAACCGAGCAACCGGTTCCACTCCCTGCTCCATGACCCGGTTCAATCCAGCCAGGGCTCTGTCCACCAGACGATTACCTGCATCTTCGAGGCAGGCCAGAGGACCTTGGCAGGCCACTTTTGATCTCAGGCCTCGCGCCAGGTTCCCAACCAGGCCGCCCTGAAGATGGAAGCGACGTTCACTCAGCCTCAGCATGTAAGGGACGTGCACGAAACTGGTGGCGCCTCCGCTGATCCAGTTGGCGTCCTCCTGTGTGAATCCCTTCACACCCGGAATGATCAGGCGACTCTTCGAGGCGTGATCGGGCATGTATGCAGCCACGAATCCCCGACGACGAGCCAGCTCGCGTGTCTGTTCAAGCGTGAGACCGTCTCTGCTCATCAGCATCTCCATCCGACCATCACTGCGCAGCCCGAAGATCATCCGAATCCTCGGCAGGTAGTAGCGGATGCGCTGCCCCATGCTGATGCTGTAGGCACCTTTGTAAGTCTCGGGTGGTGCTTCCAGATCGTTGAAGACACTGTGCAACCCCCCCACAAAGGTGTCGTAGATCTCGGCTCGTTCGGGAGTCAGCTCTCCATAGCCGAAATCCACAACTCCATCACGCCTGATGCCGACGAATGCCCGTTGTCTTGAAGCTGTTCTGTTCCTGCCTTGCCAGACCTTCTGACCGAATTTCAGATCTCCGAGTGGGACGGTGATCTCCTGTCCGCCGTTGTCGATATGCCGTTCGTACATCGGGCCCGACACATAGGCCAGAGCTGCGGAATCCTCGAAGGCGTCCTGTTCCCGGTCCCAGCCCTCAAGAAGGCCGAGGCGCACTTTGCGCGGGTCGAAATCGAGCGCGTAGACCTCGTCATCGGCTTGATAGCGGAAGGCACCCAGGGCATCTCCTCTGGCCTCTGCCTCGGGGGCTGGGATGACATCGGGCTGCGGTGATCCCGGAGCAAGGGCCACAAGAACTGCAAGCACGCCCAGGGGGACACCGAGAACCAACCAGCGTTTGCGAAGTCGTTTCCGACGTTGCCGCCTGCGCCGAACACGCTTCGGCCTTGGGGGAGCAGCAATGTTGGAACGGGTTCGTGTCACCGCTCCACCTCTGAAACTCGGGATGACCGCGCGCTGTCGAGCCAGGGGATGATGGTGTCCTCGGTGACCAGCCATTTGCGGTAACGGTGACGGCAGTCATGCCCTCCCGTCAACTCTCCGAACGCCGGCATGAGCATTCGCTGTTCGACATGGTCATAGGCGAAGCAGGGAAGCCTGAGTCGGTCGGCGCCCCGGCTCAGGGTTGTTGTGGGGTGAATGTGTCCGCAGAGATTCAGGCCTTCAATCCCATCAACGGGGTGTTCCGGTTCATGGCTCAGCCAGAGACCGCCAAGTCTGCAGGCTGGATGCTGAGGCAAGGCCCCCAGATGCAAACCGCGGTCATGATTGCCGCCGATCAGAAGCACTTCGGCATTCAACCGGCTGTGCAGGTTGCTGAGATCTGCCCTCAGCCGATCCGTGAGGCCGAGCCGGCCGTGAATCAGGTCTCCAAGGATGATGACTCGCTGCGGTTGCCATTGATCACAAAGTCTCTGCAGTCGTTGCAAGGTGGCTCTGTCGTCATCACTGGGCAGCGGAATGCCGCACGCCTGGAAGACCTCAGCCTTGCCCAGGTGAAGGTCGGCGACAAACAGTTCCTCACTGGCTGGTCTCCAGATGGCTTTCTGTGCAAGCAGAACCAGCTCCTCATCCCGCCATTGCCACCGACAGAACGCACCGTTCGGCTGTTCATCGCTGTGTTTGACGTTGATGGCAGTCAACAGAGCGCTTCCCGCCTGAGGTTTGAACCATTTTGCTCCCAAACGATGAAAGTGTTTGAAATGCGGATTCCGCTCTTCACAGGGCGTTGGGGAATGGCCGCTCTGCATGGGGGATGGCACCCTCAGAATGCATAAGTCAATTGACTTCTGATGACCCTCGCATTGCTTCTGGCTCTTCTGGGATCACTCATCGCCATGGGAGTGATCGTCAAGCGTCTTGAGAACAACGGGTGACTCGCGTGTTCACCGTTCCCAAGCTTGTTCTGCTGTTGGCCGGCCTGATCAGTCTCGCTGTTCCGGCTGAAGCGATGGCGGCGGTGCTGCGGATCGGTGTCAGCGGCTCCCCTCCGTTCGTCATGCCAAGGGGAGAGGTCACTCAGGGAATCAGCATCCAGATCTGGGAAGAAGTCGCGAGTCGACTCAATGAACCCTTCGAACTGGTCCACCAGCCGAACACTGAGGCCAACCTGAGAGCCCTGGAACGGGGGGACCTCGATCTGTCAATCGGTCCGATCAGCATCACCCCGGATCGTCTGGCAAACCCCAGGATCGACTTCACACAGCCTTACTTCCATGGCAAAGAGGGGCTGATGCTTCCTGTGAAAGCCCCTGGGCTTTGGGAGAGGTTCAAGCCCTTCTTCGGCTGGGCTGCCTTGTCATCGCTCGGTGGTCTGATGATCCTGCTGTTTCTTGTGGGGAATCTCATCTGGCTGGCAGAGCGTCGTCGCAACGTTGAGCACTTTCCACGTCACTATCTGCATGGCGTCGGTAACGGCATGTGGTTCGCACTGGTCACACTCACAACCGTCGGTTACGGGGATCGCTCTCCCACCACCAAAACGGGCCGCATGATTGCCGGCGTCTGGATGTTGATGTCGCTGCTTGCTCTGTCCTCAATCACCGCTGGACTGGCTTCGGCATTCACGGTGTCGCTGTCCAAGCTGGAACCCGATGCGGTTCGCGAGCGCTCCGATCTGCGCGGCAAGACGGTCTCCGTGGTGGCGGGAACCACCAGTAAGACGTGGGCCAAGATCTATGGAGCCAGGCCTAAGGAGGCCTCAAGCCTGGATCAGGCCATTGATCTGCTCGCAAAGGGCGAGGTCGATGCCGTGCTTTTTGATGAAGCACCCCTGCGGTATTACCTCCAGCAGACACCTGAAGCGCCGTTCAAGATGGCGTCCTTTTCACTGGCCAATCAAACCTATGGATTCGTGGTGCCGATGAACAGTGATCTGCGCACTCCGATCGATGTCATTCTTCTGCAGATGCAGCGAAGCGGTGAGGTGAAGATGATCACCGACCGCATGCTTCAGTAGCAGCCAACGTCACTGAATTGCTCGATTCAGCTGAGAGATCCGTGACGCCTGAGGCCGTCTTCGATCAGGAAACTGGCCAGGCTGCTGCAGCTGCGACCCTCGGCAAGCGCCTGTTGCTTGAGGCGGTTCATGACACCTCCGGCCAGCGTGATGTTGAGTCGTTCCGATTCAGCTGCTTGAGCAACCTGAGCTGCGGAGAGATCGGCTGCAGTGATTTCGCCTGGTTCACCCTGGAGTTGTTCCTGCAGCTCGACCAGGAGGGTATGCAGAAATGACACGGATCTGTTTCACGAGCGCAACGTAAACGTACCGCTTGCCGGTCAGATGGCGTGACGTAACCTGACGCGGTTTCTTGACCTGTCTGGATGGAGACTCTGCCTCTGCAGCTGGAGCCCGGCCAGGATCTGTATTCCGTGCTGTCTGAACTGGCCGCACAACAACAGCTCAGCGGATTTGTTCTGGGAGTGGTCGGCAATCTGTCTCAGGCCTGTTTCAGCTGCCCCGGACAACAGAAGCCAACGCGGATGAACGGAGTTCTTGAGGTCATCACCCTGAATGGAACCTTTTCCCCCTCAGGCGTTCACTTGCATCTCAGCCTTTCAGATGGAGCCTGTCAGGTCTGGGGAGGCCACCTGGAGCCAGGAACCATTGTGCTCAAGGGAGTTCAGCTTCTCCTGGGCCTGAGCGGTCTGCCCACTGCGCAGACCAATCAGCAACCTGTTCAGGAGCCCGACGCGTTCAACGCACGTGTGGAGCTGGCAGTGCTGCCGGGATGTCCTTGGAGTCTTCGGGCGAGACAGCTGCTGGAGAGGCTGTCCATTCCGCATCGTCTGGAAACCGTCGAAACGGACGAACGCTTTGAAGCTTGGCGTCAACGCAGCGGCATGAAGACCTTTCCGCAGGTCTTCATCGATGGAAGGGTGCTTGGAGGTTATGACGACCTCGCTGAACTGTCATTGCAGCCTTGGTTCCGGGCGTTGGCGAAGGAATCGATCGCGCCTTAACGGGATGCCTGGTGCGTTGTCCTGGCCAAGGGCAGGTCAACTCCAATTCTGGATTCATCCCCATGGGTGTCCAGGCAGCCTGTTGCAGATGTTCAGCGCCTTAAGCCAACCTTAAGAAGCCCCGGCCATCAGCACATGGGTTCGGGCCCCCGACGCCATGGGAATGATCATCCGCTTCACATCAGGGCCCGAGCCTCAGTGGCGCCGTTGTCTCGAGCGGTGCTGGTCTCTGGAGACAGACATCGATCCTCTGATCCTTCGTGCGCGGCTGCTCCATCGTCAGGGGCATCACGATGACGCAGGTGCTGTGGAGGAGGAACTGCATCCGGTTTTTTAGAACGACCTGCTTCGTCACATGTTGCTGATTGCACCGTGTTGAATCTGCGGGGTGGCCATCCGGACAGGATGTTGATCGAGCGCAACCCGTCACCGGAACATCAGGCTTGTATTGAATGAATTGCAGCTTGAGGCCTGTTGTCTCACCCTTGCCGAAAGAAGGTTGGAGACCATGACCGCTTTCATTAATCGCCTCACCACTCCTGAGGATCGCAGCATTGCTTTTGACCCATTTGGCAAGTGGGAAGCAGAACGATCGATTCACGAAAGAGATCTGAAAAGCTATGAGGCATACAAGCTGGAAGTTTCAGCTGATTTGAAGCTGGCAGCAAAATTCAAAAAGATCTACGACATGTTTCTGGCCAAATACCGGTCAAACTTCAATTCTGCTCAAGCCAGTCAATATGCTGCTTCAACATTCGGTGGATATCTACGTTTGTTTCTTGAAGATCACAGCAATCTCGATTCAGCTCTGGATGCGACTCTCAAGCAACTCTTGCGCCAGAGGGTTTCTGAGAGGACAACTCCCGGTGTGGACTAGAGAGACAATTAATCAAGTTGATCAGTCTGTTTTTTGTAACTGAGCGATGCTTCGCCTTCGCATCGCTCAAAGTGTTCACTATCTTTCTCTGAAAGGGATTTGAAAGAGAGCTTTCGAGTTTTCGGCGAATTTGTGCCAGTCAGCGACGTGCTCGGCATAACCGTGCCAGATGTTGTCTTCGATCCGAAGACTTAATATCAGCTCTCCAGATTCGGATGTGATCTTCAGTCTGATTCCTCCGCTTCTGCGCAGGACCCACTTGCCATTCTCATTTTCCGGATCAATCAGAGCATCGTGCTCCTCTTTGGAAATGAAGTCAGTCTTCAGATTGTGTTGAGTGCAGTAATCAGCAAGCGCCATCAACTCTGATATGCCATTCAGCCTGTGCATTTGCTGAACGGTTTTCAACCTCTCCTCCATGCATTCAGCGGTTTGGTGCCACTCCATATCGCCCTAACAGCATTCAACTGGTTTAGCCATCACTGTCCATGTTGACCTGATTCATCATTATCAAGGTGCCCTCGCAGTTTGCGGAGTATCAGCAGTCACCTCGGGCGCCCGAGGTTGTCTTGGTTTGATCCCAGTGATCTGAGTGATTCAGAGCGATTCAGGCAGCTCTGGGAGCTCGATGCAGAGCTGTTCAACTTCCTGTCGCAGAGCGTTGATGCGGTCCATCGACGTCAGCTCGCTGCGACCCGGTGGCCAGAGCTGATCACTCTCGAGGTCGTTGGCCAGCGCTTCCTCTTCCATCGCTTCAATCAGGGCAGCAAGCTGGGCTCGAGCCTCCAGCCATTTCGTGATGCTCAAGGAGTTGAGGGGGATTAGGTGGCCAATGAATCTGAAACGTAGCCAGCATCTCTTCAGTGGCCAGAAATGAAATATTGTGATGCACACCTGATTCCGCGGTCTCACTGCTCAACAGGCGCAGGATTGGGCCTTGTGACGAACACCTGATTGAAAAGAATGGATCAATATCTTTTGTTTTAAGCGTCTTCATTCTTGCCTGTGAAATTTAGAAAATCATGATGCTCAGATCGCCTTTGGCGGAGTCACTTGATGCGATGGCAGCTTGCCCGGATCGGACCCAAACAACCTGAATTTCAATGAAAAAATCACTGCACGCAGTGCAGTGACTGCTATGAACGGTCTGAATTCAGCTTCATGACATGGAGCCAATGAGCCGCTGCGGTGTCTATTACTCCTGAACCGAATCTCTGGTCTGAAAAGCCATGGTGGTGTCAACCCTGGACGATTCTTCTCACCGGCATTCTTGTCATCACCGGTAGCTGGCTCGTACTGCATCGGCTCTGGATCAGTATTCCAGTTGCATTGATTGTTCTGGCCTGGTGGATTCTGTTTCTCGTGATTGCACCCGCTGCTTATCGAAATCAACCGCGTTGAGCGGCTCTGAAACGTTGTTTCTCCTCAGTCAGTTCCGCTTCGAGCTGTTCGATCAACTTTGTCACCAGAGCCTGAAATTCAGGTTGACACCCTCGGAATGCCGCTTTGTGCCGGATCGGCTCGTTGCGCATGCGCAGATCGGTCAGCATCAACTGAAGGGCGTCGATTCTGGCGTTGCTGTTCAAGGCTTCAGCCTGCGGGCGAGGCGAGGTTATGACACCGTCTCCCGATCCACTAGAAGCGCAGTGTGGTTTTTACAAGAGCACCAAGCTGATGCAGCTGCTGGTCATCGGGGGTGTCAGCGCCAAGTGGTCTGCTCAGGTAGAACACCGCGGGAGTGACCGTGATGGAGTCGGTGACCGGGACCATGGTCCACCACTCCATGACGTAGCCCGCGTCATCAGGACTCTCTCCACCGATCAGTGCGGTGGCGAAGATCGGCTGACCGATGGCTGCACCCATCGCTGCGCCTGCGTCGAAGAGATCCTTCCACTGAACCGCCACCATCCATGACTGTGAGATGGCAACCAGGCCCCTTTGATCAACGCCTTTGCGGTAGCGCGTGCTGTTCCAGCCCCAGCCGATGCTGAAGGATGGGATCCAACCATCCTCGGAGGGTTGCCAGTAGCCGCTGAGGGCAGTGCTGGTGGTCATTCCAGGCTTTGCGTAGCTGCGCAGGGTGAATGGACTGGCGTAATCAATGATCCCGAAACCGTTCTCGATCGCCACCAATGCCGCAGCCAGGCCCCAGTTGTTGTCGGCATATCCGATCTGCAATGTGCTGCTGCTGCCGGCTTCATCACCGATCAGCCCTGATCCATCAGTTCCCTCATGGCCTCTGCCGGCGATGTAATTGGCGCTCAGGTTGACTGGCCCTCGCTCCCACATCAGGCCTCCACCAGCTCCGAGGTTGCTGCTGTAAGCGCCTGGTGCTCCTGATTGCGTCAACAGATCGAGGACCGTGTCCTCCGGGTAGACGCTTGGTCGCATGGCCAGCATCACGCTCTGGTTCACCCTGCTGCCCAGCGTGAGGGTCCAGTCCCGGCTGATAGGGAACTGATACCAGGCTCGGTTCACGCCGATCAGATCGGGTGTGCTGCTCTGTTGGAATGCCACCTCCAGTTCGGAGAGCTTGCTTGGCCCTCCCCCACCGAAACTGTCGTTGGCGGTGTCGAGGTTTCCTGCTCGAAGTCTGATGTTGAGCAGGTCCTTGCCGGTGAAGCTGGTGCGCAGAGTCAGTTTCTGGTCATATGCGAATTCCATCGCTCCGTAGCGGCTGCGTACGGAGTTCAGGTGATCTCCTGCAGCCCCGTCAAAGGCGTTGCCGCCGATGATGAATGTGCTGACTCCTTGCAGGTGTGTGGTGGGTGAAAAGTGCAGACCTGCCAGTGCATCGCTGCGTTGTTCAAGTCTTTGGATCTTGTGGGTGAGCGTTGTCAGTTCTGCCTGAAGTTCTCCAATCAGCTGTTTGAGGGGATCGGTGATGATCACCGCCTGTTCCAGACAGCGCTGCAGAACATCTGCCGCCTGATAGCGGCTGTTCAGTTGATGGGTTGATCCGCATTTCGCCTGGCGAAACAGCTCCTGCAGACGCGGAGAGATTTCCGTCGACACCACGCCGGCCTGTTGCGCTTCAGCTGAACCTGACTGAAGCGGCATCAAGAGCATCACTGCAACGGTCGCAGCGCCAATCCAGCTCTGTGTTCGGAGACTGTGCACTGTTCAGGCTGAAACGCTGTCAAGAAGCCAGATGCAGAGCAGGCCAATGAAGAACGCCACGTTCACCAGTCCTGAATCGTCCTCTTCGCGTGAGTGAGCTTCCTTCATCACTTCCTCGACCACCAGGTAGATCAGGGCCGCTGTGCCGAATGCGAGTGTTCCTGTCAGTGCGGGCCCCTGCAATCCGTTCGTGATCACAAGGCTGATGCTGAGACCGATTCCGTAGGTCACGGCCATCAGTGCACCTGAGAGACCACTGCGCCAGCGATCGCCACCTCTTCCCAGCAGAGTTCCAAGTCCGAGGGTCGCCAGTCCCATTTCAAGTGCAACAGCCACGGGGATCACCCAGCTCTGCTGAGCGGCTCTGCTGCTGATCCCCACCACGAGTCCGTCGATGAGGCTGTCCACCAGGAAGGGCAGCATCAATAGCAGCATCGGCCTCACTTTCCTGCTCTGAGAGCTGTCGTCGGGCTCCTCAAGCACGGCATTGATCACGAGCAAGAGAGAGAACCCGAGGCAGAACCCAATCGCCAGGGCCAGTGGGTGACCGCTGTTGCTGGCTGCAGGCATCAGGTCGGCTGCTGCGATGCCAAGAACCAGACCGCCAACGAGATGGGCCACCACACCGCGCAGGCGTTTGCCGGGCCTGATGCTGCTGCCCAGCAGACCGCCGATGGCCATGCTGATGGCCGGGAGAATCAGAAGCACGTCAGCGTCCGGCAGACAACAGTGAGCACGTCATTCATCCTGGCAAGACCTGTCGGTATCCACCCGCCTGCACGACCGTCAGTGGTGTGTTGAACAGTGCTGAAAGCCTTGGACCACTGAGTGCCTCCTGAACTGAATCATCAAGACTGACGCGGCAGTCTTTCAGACCCACGACCCGGGTGATTCCAGGGATGATCGCATCGACCTGGTGCGTCACCATCACAACAGTTGTTCCCTGTTGACAAAGGACCTGCAGGCTTCTGAGCAGTTTGTGCCTCGCGCGCAGATCCAGAGCGTTTGTGGGTTCGTCCAGAACGAGCACCTCCGGTGCATGCACCAGTGCTCTGGCAATCAGCAATCTGCGCCGCTGACCCTCCGAGAGCTGACCGTAGTGCTCGTCAGCAAGACCATCCAGATCCAGCGTTCGCAGCACTTCCTCCGTACGCGCCTTGTGTTCCGGCGAAGGTGTTCTGTCTCTTCCAAGCCCGATCGACCCGAAGAACGCCGCCAGCAGGAGTTCCCGGCCGGAGAGCGAGGCGGGGATGCGCTGTTCCAGCTCCGTGCTCACGATCCCCAGCCGTTGTCGCAGTGACCAGAGGTTCACGGTTTCGCTTCCGAACAGGCGCAGATGCGACTTCGGTTTCACCACCGGATAGAGGCTGCGGCTGATCAGCTTCACCAGGGTGGTCTTGCCTGCGCCGTTCGGTCCGAGCACAGCCGTTGACTCCCCTTTCAGAAGTTTCAGGGTGAGGTCCTGAACCACGCACTGACCGCCGATCCAGGCCTCCACGGCCTGACAATCCAGCCAGGCTGACTCGCTGTCTCTTGCCTGATCACGCTCCATCGGTTGATTCTGGCCTTGTCGGGACTTCCTGTTGATGTTCAATCGCCGCTGTGTCCGTTGCGGTTCCACCACCTTCCGTGCGGATCGTTCACTCGGTGGACGCCTGGTGTGTTCCCACTGCGGAATTCCGGCTGATCAGCAGCGAGGTGGATCCGGCAGCCGAGGCCCCGTCACACGATCGTCCCGCCAGGCTTCGGGTGGTTTCCGCTTCTGGCTCCTGCTGGCGTTGGTCGCCCTCGTTCTGGTGTTGCTGTTTCAGTCTGCGTGAGCGAGCTCATCGAGCCTCGCGACCACCATCGCCAGGGCTGAGGCCAGGGGACGTTCCTCATTCAAACGGCTGCTCCAAAGCCGGCCGAGGCGGATCTGTTCGCTGCTGGCGAGCGTCATGTCCTGACCTTCAAGCAGCTGCAGCTGTTGAAGAGGCACGCTGAGCTGGCCGGTGAACACGTGAACGACGCGCTGTTCGTCCTGATGGCGGAACCAGGCATTCAGTTGCTCCGGACACCAGCCGATTTCTTCATCGAGTTCCCGACGCAGAGCAATCAGCGCTGTTTCTCCAGGTTCGAGATGTCCGCCGAACAACCCCCAGCAGCCAGGCGCAACGATGCGGGGACTCTCATCGCGCAGCTGCAGCAGCCATCGATCGTCCTGCTGGAGCATGGCCAGAGCGACTTCAACACTCATTGCTTTCTTCTGAACACATCAGGGGTTGTCTTCCTGAAGCCGGTAGCGATGCTCATCCAGTCTGAGATGCAGACTTCACGCGAGCGCAGGAGCTTTCATCGGCGGATGGCTCGCATTGCGCAAACCTAATGCCGAATCGTGTAGTCCAGGCCTGGCTAGCCAATCTTCAAGGCCATCGGTTTGTTGAATCCAATGACAACGGTGCGAGGTCCCGCCACTATTCACAGCATGGAATTCGAACAGTTCGCCGCCAAAGTCAAGCGCCTCGATGCCGACTCCTGCGAGCGCATCGCGCTTGCCGAGAGATGTCCTGATCATGAAGCCAGAATCCAGGTCGGTCTGGGAAAGGCCAGAAACATTCCTCTGAAAGGTGAGCTTCTTGAAGCTGATTTTGCTGAGGATGGCAAACAGTTCTCCAGAGATGAGCTCAACTACATGAGCGACGACCAGGCATCGATGCTGGCCGGGATGGTGTTCATGAAACTGTTTCCAAAGGCGGCACGGATTTCTGAAGACGACATTCTTGAAGTTGAGGACGAAGACGGATCCTGGTCAGGCACTGTTTATACAGGTGAGGGCAATGGATGGGTGTTTGCATGGATCATCGAGAAAAATGATGACGATGATTATC
Source organism: uncultured Synechococcus sp. (assembly GCA_964459855.1). GTDB lineage: Bacteria > Cyanobacteriota > Cyanobacteriia > PCC-6307 > Cyanobiaceae > Synechococcus_C. The sequence goes on from CAYWOE010000001.1 coordinate 12,448, forward strand.
TGATTTCGTTCAGTGACTATGAAAATGAAGATGAAGCCTGATCACTGATTGAAGAGGATCTCTTTTCCGCTGCGTCAGGGGCAGCTAGATCGTCGTGCACGCGATGAGGATCTTCCCGCTTTTGTCTGAG
>CAYWOE010000001.1:12677-39799 GCA_964459855.1 uncultured Synechococcus sp.
CAGGGGCAGCTAGATCGTCGTGCACGCGATGAGGATCTTCCCGCTTTTGTCTGAGATGTGCATGCTCTCTTTGAGCAGTGCGATCCTCTCGACAAAACCCAGCGTCATATGTTTTGCCACCAGTCAAAGCTGATGTTGGGATGCAATTTGTGTGAGCTGATCATGCATTTGAATGGCAACTCCGCTCGAGCACAGCGAGCACGATGGATCAGACGGCATGCCTCTCTGAATAAGAGTGCAAGACATGATCGAAATCGATCTGTTGTTGATCAATGCGCAGTGAATGCTGCGTGCAATCAAACTTCAGGCGGAGAAGGCCTGCAACACCAATTGCCACTGCTGATAACAACAACTGCATCGAGGCAGGCTTGGTCGGCGGACTGATCGGTGCGCGGTTTGGAGCTGTGGACTGCCGGGTCGTTGGAGGTTGACCATGCTCTGATTGATCTCGCGCTTCCTCTGTTGATGGCTGACGCACGTCTAACGTTGAAATCCTGCTCTCAAGGCCTTTGCACGAGATCACTCTGGTTGCCCAGTTGCTGTTTTCAACAGCCACCGATGTGACAAGCGGCATTGACAGCCTTCCAGCTTCGGAGCTCTGTGAAATGTATGCCAGAGGAATGAATGATGACACGTTGCTCACTGAAGATCGAGAGGACGACCCATGCCTCGATATGGACAGTCCCATGGACTACATCGTTGATTGATTTCGGGACTTCTGCGCTCAGCCAGGCAATCAACCCATGACGATCGATCCGGTATCCGCTGTTTTAGAGGGCGTCCTGCTGGGTACTGATGATTTCGACGGTGTTCATCCCTGGAAAGCAACGACTGAAGACATCATCCAGGCCTGCATGCGTCTGGTTGCGGACTACGGAATCCAGCTCGAAGCAAGAGCTTGCGCATCCAGTGATTCAAGTTTCCAGTTGGGAGGACGTGACACATTCAGTTATTCCAACGATGAAGATGACGATGGAAATCCAGCAGTTTTGATTCAGCTTGTCTGGCAACGGGAGGAGTGAAGGTCTGATTGTCCAATCAGCGACCCGATGATGAATCGCGATCCTCAGCGAAGGTCATGAAGAGGATGGTAAGAAGTCAGAAATCGACTTGTCATGTCGCTTCAACAAGGCAAACGTCGTACCGGCGTTTCCCCTGCAGATTCGAAGGTCATTCGTGAGAACTGTGATGTCAAGCCATGCCGGAAATGATTGATTCACAGCCTTGAAGACTTCGAGTCTTCGTCCACCCGGTAACAACGGCCCTCTCCAGCCGCCCCTTCTGAAACGGACTCCGACTCTGTGAGGCCCGTTGATACTGAGCTCAGCCTCCACGCTCACTGCAGCAGCGGCGCCGAGCGGGCCAGCAAGCCTCAGAAGATTCATCCCTCGACCGTTGACAGGATCCAGCACCTGCAGATTCTCCAACCAGTCAGCCTGTTTCAGCCATGGTTGGCTGGCACTGCTCCAGCGAAGTTCCCAGACGCCGGTCAGTAATTCCATCGATTCACTGAGCTCAATATCGGATGTGTCTTCCGCACACTGGATGAGTTCAGCAATTGCCATGTTGCGTGGCTGCTTTTTCAGAAGATCAATCAGTTTTTCCATGGTCAATCAGCCCTTTTTCAAAGGTAAGCGATTCACTGATTGATCCAGAGCTTGATTTGGTTTGTCGGTAGTTATGAAGATTCAATTCCTTCTTCAAAATGTCGGTTCTGATCATGCGTTGACAGGGATCAATTCAACCATCTGGAGAGTTTGTCCAGGCAGTTTGTTCTGCCTGGACAAACTCTCCGGATCTTCTGGTTGTGAAATGGTTGGTGACGACCATTCCAGTTGATTTACTCCCAGGTCACCGTACAGCGATACTTGTTGTCCCCTCCGGAAGGGACCCCCACCGTTTCGCAGCTGGTGTTCGTGATTTTCGCTCCCTGAGGTGCGCTTGATTTCAGGTCTTCAATGGTGGCTGATTTATCAAAGCCTGTGCCTGTCACGGATCCAGCGTTGACAGCTGCCCCCAGGCTGAGAAAAGTGAGGGCGATGAGAACACCAGTCGAAAGTTTCATCATTAATCAATCACTTTCAGAAAACTAGCAATGGTTGATCTGGCTGGCAGCAGTCAGGGACGGAGCAGGATCTTCGAGGATTTTTTCTCCAAGATGATCGAATTCAGTATTTTGTGTTCACTATGGTCAGGTCATTCTGCGCGGCTTCAGAGGGTATCGCTTGTTCAGATAAAATAATACGCGTTTTTCATTCAATTGCATGTCAAATCAATCTTTTGCTTGACTAATATGAGGTTTCTTGTTGTTGTGACTTGCCAATCCCATCCATTGTCAACTGGCTCAGTGACACGATCGATCATGGTGGATCAGATGCAGCTCTCTATGTTGCTGAATTGAAGCGGAATTCCAGTCTGATCACGATTGGACACTGCGTCTTGGACGAGGTTGATCAGCTGGAACTGAAGTCACACCTCGGCAGGCTCCGATATGTGACCTGTGCTGATCCTGAGATCTGTGATAAGCGTTCCAGTCTTTCGCTGAAGGATTGTTGGCTTGGCGAGCAGTTCCTGTTGTTGCAGCTCTCCGATTATCGAGAAGCTGTAACTCAATTGCAGGATCTTGAGTCAAATGACTACATCGAAACCCTCCGTTTGCCGGAATCGGGATCGTCTCGGTTCATCGAATGGATTGCAGAAACATCGCAGAAAATCTTCTGTGATCCTCAAGTGGGCTACAGGCTTTGTCTCGACAGCCTGGTGACAACGTCAAGACAACGTTTGCTCTACGAAAAGGTCAAGCTCCAGTGGAATCAGGATGCATGATGCCGCAACCGATGGAGAGCATTTGCTGTCTGATGCTTCAGATCAGCTCAGGATGCTGAGGATCTCCCTTGAAGGGGCCTTCCACCGCGGAGCTGATCCATCCGCCGTAGAAACCGCCTGGCTGAGCTTTCACTTCCTCGCCGTTCAGCCAGCATCCATCCATCAATCCCGGATAGAGAGCGAACCAGCCTGCAATGGATCTGAATGATTCCGTCGGGGAGCAATAACGCCAGACAGCTCGGTGAACACGGTTCCCGCCGGCCAAAACATCAAAGTAGTCGGCAATGCCTTTCCATTCACAGAAACTCCTGCCCGCTGCCGGTGTCAACAACGCCTGATTGATTGTCGTGGGAGGTAGGTAATAGGTCGGTGGATGAAATGTCTCAAGAACGCGTTGGCAACCACAGCCTTCGAAGAGGATTTCTCCTCCCACCCTCACCAGCACATGATCAGGGCTGGCCTCGAGTCGAGGCGGTCTGGGGTAGTCCGCAACCCTTTCAGCTTTCATCGGAGGATTTCTTTCTCCAGTGATGATGGCGTTGTTTCGTCAAGATTGGAGTTATGACATCCGTTGATCCACAGCAACCGGTGGTGATTCTTGGAGGTTTTCTGATCACAGAGGAGGCTTATGCGCCAATGGCGACCTGGTTGATGAATCAGGGTGTGGTCGATGCTGAGGTTGTTTCCGTCAGTCGATACGAGTGGCTTCTCACCAGCTGGGCTTTCGGATGGCGACGGGTGCTTGATCGGGTTGACGAGGTTGTGCAGCGTCTTCAGGCGAAGTCACCCAACGGGAAGGTGACCTTGATCGGTCACAGCTCTGGCGGGGTCATGTTGCGGCTCTATCTCAGCGATGAGCCCTTTCAGGGACGCACGTATGCAGGAGCTGCCCGATGCAACCGCCTGATCAGTCTTGGCAGTCCTCACCAGGCTGTGCGCGCCACCCCGCTCAGGGCCATGGTTGATCGTCGTTTCCCTGGCTGCCATGAGTCGGGTGTTGATTATGTGGCCATCGCCGGCGATCTGGATCTGGAGAGTGCCAATGCCTCCAAATTCAGTCGGCGCGGTGCGAAGGGCAGCTATCGCGGTATCGCTGGATCCGATGATGTCAGAGGTGATGGGCTGGTACCGGTTCAGTCCGCCCTGCTCTGTGACGCGCGTCAGCTGATTCAATCAGATACCGCGCATGGAGGCTTCTTTGGCTCCACCTGGTATGCATCCCCGCAAAGGCTTGAGGCCTGGTGGCGGTTTGCTTTGAACTGAGTTTGTCAGTCAACGCGGTCGAGGTTTCGGATGACGGCCATCAATCCTCCAGTAGCCAAACCAGTCTGGTTTCAGATCTGAACCAGTCTGTTCTGGTTCGGGTCTCAGCTTGATGTGCCAACCATCGACCCTGAACAGGGGCAGACAATCGTCGACCGCGTCCAGATTGTCGATGCTGTGAAGATCATCCTTATGCACCTTCAGAGCATCCTCAAGCCAGCGCTGACGGGCTCTTGCCTTTGCAGCTTGTTGGCTGGGTGCCACAACGAGTCCGAACTGATGCAGCTCCTGAAGCGAATCACTGTCGTATCCACCGAGATTGATGAACCAGAGTTTCTGGTCGGCTGAATGGTGCATGGCAGGCTGCTGTTCGATGATCTCGGCTTGGGCTGAGATCAGGTCAATGGCGTAGCCATCGACATGTCGAATGGCTTTGTAGCTGTCGATGTGCAATCCGCTGATCAGGCCAAACCACTGTTGTCTCAGGCTCGGAATTGTGTCTTCGATGCTGGTTCCGACCACCCATCGCACGTCATGCAGTTCGATATGGCTGCTGGATGTGCGCCCCCCCAGCACCACCAAGAACAATCGTGGTTTGGCGCTCATGGCTGAGATCTCACGCTTCGATCGAGCAGGGTCTGAACGGTGTGCTGAACACAACACCCACATCGTGCCAACTTCTGAGATGCGTATTGGTTGACAAGGCGGTCTTTCCGCTGTCGACATGGCCTGATGAGCTTCACTGGCCAGCTGACCGGTCTTCGAGCATTGCACCAGTGCTCGCATTGCACCCCGTGGGCGGGATCTTGTGAACAGCCTCTGTTGGCAGTCATGAATCAACCTGCCGAGACTGAGCTGTTTGTATCGTCACTGAGATCAATTCTGTTTTCTCAGGCTTTTTCGGCGCTGTTCAACCGCTGATGCCGTCAACCAACCGATCGTCAAAACTCAGCTTTGGTGTTGGCAGCATGTTTCCATCGGTCGAACCCTGGGCTGGTCTGAGCGCAGATCATCGCTGCAACTGATGGATCTAGAGTCATCCGACTCATCAAGTGTCGATGGCCTGGGAATACACGCAGCTTCGTTTTGTTCCCCGGGGCAAGAGCTGGACCGGGGAAATCGAAGAGCTCTGGCTTGACGACAAGCAATTGATTTCCAGAAATCACCCGCAGCAGGTCAGTCTTGTGGAACTGATGAATGAACTCGGGTCTCAGGGTTGGGAACTGGTGACCTACGCCCAACCTTTCACTGGTTATCACGGAGGCTGCTACACCTTCAAACGTCAGACTTGAAACAATTTCAGCTTGCTTTCTCTGATGGTTTTTGGAAATTTATGGAGATGGCGTAACGATCAAAGACTTCACCGAAGCTGTATGCAATCCTGCGATGAAATCAAGATGGAACAGATTGAAATGATTTTAATCTGAGTCAATCTCAGTCTTTTGATTATGATGACTTTTGTTGACACCAATGATTGTTGCTCATAGTTCGCCAAATTTTTCTGTGGCTAATTGAAGGAGGAGTTTCAGTCCCGAGAGTGTGTCAAGTTTCTGTTGTGCACGAGCGAAGAGTGTTTTCCCGTGAGGTGCACAAGCTGCGATCAAGGCAGCGCCTTCTGAAGCTTCAGCTTTGACACGTTCGATTGCATTGTCAATCTGCCGGTCGAGATCTTCGTTGGCTTCACTCTTCCGGTAGGCAGGCCCAGCAACAGCAGAAAGGAGTTTCAGCAGGGCACGGCGTGTCTCATCTGCCGTGGCTGACATGGATCCTTGAAATGGCTGGCTTGATTCTGACGTCAAGTCATGATTCTGTCCTCAAACTGCGGATCGATCAATACAGGAACGTTCACAGACGCCTGTATCCGATTGCTGCATCTTTGTCTGATTGCAGAGAAGGCGATATCCATGATTGCAGCATCTTCCCGTATTTCCATTGATGATCAATACTTGTATTTTTTTGTATTGATCTGAGATAATCATTTCAGCTTTTCAGGACTCGCAAAGGCAACTCATGTGATATTTCAAGCACAGGGTTAAAATTGCGGATGAAGATTATCTCCATCAATGCAGATCAGGGAATTCAATCAGCAGGTTGCTCTCTTCGTTACAGAGAAAGTTGGGACAATGTCTTGTGCATATTTGTTTGCTGTGATTGCTTTTGTTTCATTGCCAGAGGCTATCTTGTCAGAGGATCCTCTTGAAATTGTCTCCTGGATTGCGGAAACATTCCTGCAATTGGTACTGCTTTCAATCATTATTGTTGGACAGAATATTCAGAGCGAGATCGCCGAGCAACAAGCCCAGACTGACCGGGAAACATTGGCAGCCATCAAGCGGTTGGCGGAAGAAATTCATCTTGTCACGACCAATGACTAGAAATCAATGATGAATTATTGGCTAGATGGAATCCTAAAAAGCGCTAAAACATCGCCATTTCGATTCAAGACGCGCACAGATCTCTGGATCTGCTGACTGAGCGCGTCTGCCCAACGCAGAGCATCTTCTTGATCATTTGCAGAACCGTGATGATGCCATTCCTGGAAGGGGTTTAACTCCTCGATTCGGTAGGGCTGTGGATCGGCCATTTTAAAAATATATGAATCGAGCGCCATTACATTAGCAATTTATGAAAATAATGGCTTTCATTAACGATTTGAGTCGACATTCAGTGGCAATTTTGTTCAGATCATGATCAATGAGTATATTGAATCGCCGATTTATTTTCCATGATTTTGTTCCTCAGCCTGCACCCTGATCACTCAAGGTAGTGCTGCGAACGTTTTGTTTTGATTCTTGTGTCGTTCTTGCATTTACATCGCCCGTCGTCGCTAGAGAAGGATAAGCAAATTTAAACATAAAATTGTAATTCGAAATGGCTTCGATGATTCATGGCTCATTGAGCAAAAAAGCACTCATCAGCTTGTTGGCTTCTCTGAGAGTTTTTCTTATTGCTGCAGCTTCGACAGTGATTGTGATCGAGCTGATCGAAATATACTTGCAAAAAGATGTCTTGCATCTTGCCTTGTTTGCTATGTTTTTTCTGATCTGCAATTTTCAGATCAACCTTAGTCGACACAAGGAAGTGATGAAGAGTGACGAGCGTACAGGCAGGTTGTTTGTTCTCGCCCTTTTCAGCTTGTCGGCTTCTTTTCTCGAATTAGTTGATCTAGGTTTTGATCAGCTCTCAAAAAAATTACAGGGAGGTGCAGGCTTACAGCATTCATATCAGACTCTTTGTGTTATTGAAACGATTGTTGGCATTGTTGCTATTGTCATGATTACCTATTCTTTGGATCGAATGCTTGTGTCTCTCCGCTTGATAGCCAGTGAATATAAAGCAACAATTCTATGATTATTGATTGTTGATGGAAGCGTTTATCGAATTATCATTGCTGAATGTTTGATCTGTTGCACTGATTGTTCTGTGCTGTGAATTTTTCTCATGATTAAATAATTAATCCATCGACGGTGCTGACTGGATTTGTTGTGTCCTGCGGTATCTGATCTCGTTAGGAGTTGATTTGCGTTTTTCTTAAGCAGTTTGCCGCCGAAGCAAGCAAGCAATTGATGTGACTGGCCTGATGATGATTGGAATGCGTCGGCGAGAGACTCCTGCTCTGGGGCATCTCCAGATCTCCCCAGAGGTTGACGATCGACGGTTTCGTCAACTCTTTGAAGGATTTGTTAATATTTATGAAGCGACCAGTCATTGATGAATCCTTCTGCCAAGCAACAACCTGTCTTCATTCCTGATCCCTATAAAACGTTCAGTGAGAAATTGAACGGCCGTGCTGCGATGTTGGGTTTGCTCATCGGCCTGGTCGTGGAAGCCTTCACCGGCAGAGGGATTGTTGAGCAGATCGGGGCTTTCAACAGGGCTTCAGTGCTTGACCTGTCGCCGCTCACCGATTTGTTATCGGGAATATTCAGTTGATGTAACCGTTTTGAGTCAGGAGATAGACCTCCAGCGACCAGCCGAACAGGAAGGAGAGGACGACTGAGAAGAAGAGGTAAAAATATTGATTGGATAAAGGAAAATAAGGTGCCTTGCGTCTGCCCATTGAACATCTAAAGCAAGCGCAAACTTAATTCATATCCCCTGAAACTGAACGATCTCGGCTGTTACATGTTGTGGGTTCTTCTAGAACTTTTTTAACCTTCTGATCAAAATATACAAGCCCAGATCGTTTCCGGGCTCATTCAATCCGACAGTGAATACATTCAGAACTTCTTGCCCGACTCAGTTAATGATTATGAGCTAAACACGGAATCTGCAGGTCCTTTCAGCAGTCGTAGATTAATTCTGATTGTTGGTCACGTCTGTTGAAATTCGCTTCTTTCATTTGCGACTCATCGTAATCAATGGCACGTATGCAACAGGCTGGTGCCCGGAACGGTTTGCCCTTCCCGTTATTGATCTTCGTTCCAATCGGTTGGCCCGATGCGGTGCAGATCTCTGTCATTGCGCTAACCCTACTCTTTCATTTAAGTGCCCATGCAGAATCTGTCAGCCCCTGTTTCAGCGTTACACGACAGAAAGAGAAGGTCGCCAGAGCTGTCTCGACCTCAGCAGTTGATCAGGTTTGATTGTCCTGTCTGATTTCTCACAGAGCTGTATCAAAGGGATGCGGATGGTCCGGCAGGCTCACTTTGTACAGAGTGTCATCAACCGGCTTCCACTGAACAAGATGCACTGGGTTGATTTTGTGATTGTCTAGGCAATTCCAGATGTCATCTCCCGTCAATGTCGTCATCGACCAGTGATCCCCCTCGCTGATCATCTGCTCTCTGACATAGTCCTTCCATTTTTTCCAGTTCATATTTGGGTAAGTTTCGACAAATTCATCGAGGATCACAACGTGGAACTCCATGGATAAGCTCGTTGCTCGGGTGATTCGTGACAAATATCGTACATCATTTAAGCAATGATGGACTTCCTGCCTTTTAATATGATATTTATTAAACAATCTTGAATGGTTCGGCTTTTACCCTGCAGTTGTCGACATTCTGTTTCTTGAATTGTCTGGGTCTTCTCTCAGAATTCCATTGCTGCAGAAGCTGTTTCTTCTGATTTCTAATCAATGTTTTCAATTCTGATCGATTGATCCCGTCGTTTCACCGCGTTCCACATACTGGCCTTGCAGGCTAGATCCCAGATCTTTGAATGTTCCATGGTTTTTGTGTAATCAAGGTGTTTCAGTACCTGTTCGTCTGAAAGACCAGAAGGTAATTTCAGATAAATCTCTCCCTTTGATTCAAAGGGAACCTGCACGACGTATGTTGTTTCCTGGTCCATGTTCACACTGTTGCTTGAAGTAATTTAAGCAATGTTGATCTCCAATCATCCTGTTGAATCATTTTTGGCATGGTATGTGTTGTTTGTGAGGTGGTCATTGTTCATTTCGTAGTTCATCAGCTTTCATGCGCAGGATGCGCTCCAGCACTGATTCATTACTCATCCTGTTATTCAGTTCTTCCACCGGCAGGGGGAAAGCCAGTGGACTTGGACGAGGTGTTGGGCAGTGCAGTGTCCCCACGCCGTATCTTCTGCAGGGCGCTGCGCAAACGAGTCAGCTCAAGCTGCTCCTGCATCACTTCTTGCTGAGTCTGCCGCAGCAGAAGATTGCCTGGTTCATGCTGGTTGAACACCTTCCACAACAACGATCCGCTGATCTGAAGCTGACCGTTGCTTTTCCTGCTACATCTGATTCCCTGAACCAGCAGACCAGCAACCTGTTGCATACCTCTGATTTCGTTAACTTCATCAGTTCTCAGATCTTCCGGTGAAACTCCCCACAAAACTCTGGTGGCGACCCCAGAGATTCTGCTAGGCCATTCATAACTTTCCTTATTTCTATTTTTGCGGTCTAAGTTACAGATTGAATTGATTCATTAATTTTAGTGCTTAGTTGAATCATCTATTCGCTTAATCAATTCCTCTTTAGGTGATCATTTGATTGAAAATTATTGCGGGATTTTCTGGCTCTGTATAAAGTTTAATGTCATTACCGTCTCCAGCAGCATAGGAAATATGCAAGTCAATCCTGTGTCCATAGATGCTCTCAAACATGCCAACTGAATCACCTTCTTCAAGGCCTTCATAGTGTCCAATTAGCTTGCCGTCTATTTTGGCGATGAGAAATTCCTGGTCCCTTTCAAGTTTAAACCCTTCAATTAGAGACGTTTCTAGACTGCCACCATCAATAATTAAGTCACCTGTGACGTCGATAAAATCATATTCAGTGTCTGTGCGATGTCGATTTTTATCTGATTCTCCGCCTAATTCGATTTTCATTCTTCCTCCATCGTGATGAGCCAGTGTTCCACCAAAAAGAAATCCTCCGGCCGAATTGCCCGCTGTGAGGACTCCCGTGTTGCTCAAATCACCCTTGATTTCGCCGCTGCCGCAAATGATTCCTTCGTTTGTGAGATCACCATAGACGTTGTTAATTGATCCTTCAATATTCAATATGCCGTTATTCTTTATCTTGCCAAAGTTGTGAATAGTGTCTTTGATGTTTATGGTTCCATGGTTCTTGATTGAGTCTGTAATGTAATCTCCATCCTTCCAGTTTATGGTTTTCTTGTTGCTGCTTTGTAAGCCATGATGATTACTCATTTTTTCGTGCATTGGGTAGTCTTTTTGGTTCCATGCCCCAGCCGTGATTAACTTTGAAAAAAGTTTTGTAAATATGTTGAATCCAGATGTATTTATGAGGTCGGATCTCAGCTTATTGTTGATTCTTTTCTGAAGGGATTTTTCTTCTGAATCCAGCCAGCTCTCTGCAGCACCATTGATTGCTCCCACAAATGAAGACGTAATCAGTGGTGCAGCAACTTCTACAAGTGCATCGGCTACTAAGTTTAGGTCAGGAAACGGTGAATTAAATGTCATGTCTCTGAATGACTTGGTTACCCCGTCTTTGACTGCTTTTTGGAAGTATTGATTTTCTTCGTAAACCTTGTTGATTAATCGATTCAGATTTAGGCTTTTGATTGATACATCTGTAATAAACGGATATTCTGAGGGACTGTAATACACTCCGTCTTTGGTTTTTTTAAGGTCATTTGGATGAGTTGTGTTATAGGAGGGTATCTCTAGTGAGAGCGTAAAGCTAATAGGGTGCTGTTCTGGCAGCTTCACTTTTTGATTTGTTATTGTTGAATCAACCCTTACATCGGAACTCATTGATGGACTCCAGAGTCCGAGGTCTGAGCATGCTTCTCCGCTTACGGGTCCATCTATCTTGATGTGAGATGTCCAGTATGCATCAATATTGCTGAGATCTACATTGGCCTGAAAGTTGTAATCGATGGTTTCTGTGGATCGCCCATTCGCATCAGGGGGTGCGATGGAGTTGTTCTTAAACTCCACGCTTTCTATCAGCGGCTTGGAGAGTGTTTGGCCTGCATTCTCTACGGCTAAGGAAAATTGATAGTTGATATGAATAGGTATTTTAAGAGTTGGATGGCAAATGCAATCTACTTTTTTATGAAATAAGTAAGGCTTTGTAACTTGGTGTGAATAATCAAAATCATTGAGTGTTCCATTGATTGGTGCTGGGAATCTAATCGTATTGCTGATGAATTCAAATAACGGCTCAATTGCATATTTTGCGAATTGGATTGTGTTGGCGAGATCCAGTATATATCCATTGTCGCCCTGCTCCAATGTGGGAATCTTTGACGCGTTAACATCAGCCACTGTCGTGAAGGCATTATTTTTTAATTTAGGTGCTTTAAATCATCTACCTTCAATTCTTTTATTATTTTATCGGTTCTGGGATTGAGGCTTGTTCTCAGTGAATGCTTTTTGCAATCAGCGTTTGATGTTTAGCCAGGTGCGACTGTGATTCTGTTTACGATCTTATCTAGTTTGCAATGCTTGGATTCTCCTCCGGTGCTGGTTGCCGTATGGAATGCATTGAATTCTTTGACGCGTTGCGCGGAATTAATGGCTGATCGACCTGACTTTTATTTCATTGAACTAATTCTTCAGCTCAACTCTCATGGCGAAGTGCCTCAGCCTGCATCCGCTTGATCCGTTCCAGAACGGATTCATTGCTCATTCGGTTGTTGAGCCGCTCCACCAAAAGCGGAAAAGCCAATGGTGTTGGCCTTGGGGTTGGGCAGTGCAGGGTCTCTCCACATTGGATGCGTTGCAGCGCCTTGCGTAAACGCGGTAACTCAAGCTGCTCCTGCAGGACCTCTTGCTGTGCCTGGCGCAGCAAAAGATTTCCCGGCTCATGTTTAGTGAATACGTCCCACAGGAGAGACCCGCTGATCTGCAATTGTCCTGTTGTCTTGTTTTTCCCTGGGAATCCTTGAACCAACAGCCCAGCCACCTGGGCGATGCTGCGGAATCGCCGTCGACACAGCTCTGAGAGATTGAGTGCCTGTTCCAGATCACGCTCCAGATCGCTGTCATCCAGCAGTTCATCCAAATGCTCGTCCAAGAGCTCCTCCATCGGGTAACCCTTTGGTGCGAGCAATTCAAATCCGTAGTCGTTCACTGAGACCGTGATCGTGCCTCGTTGTTGTTGTGTGAGTCGTGTGGCCCATAGAAATCCCAGGCCTTCGTGCACAAACCTCCCTTCGAATGGATACGCATAAAGATGCATTCCTTCTCGGGTTCGACAGGTTTCAATCAACAGCTGTTGACTGGAGGGCAAGGTCGACAGATCCATCTGTCGTTCAAACAGAGGTTCCAGTGCGGCGAGTTCAGGGGTGTCTAGTTCGCCTCGACCAGCGCGTGCAACCTCGTCCCGAAGGTGATGGGTCAGCAGGTCTGACAGAGACATCTGACCTCCAGCCCAGGCAGGAACCGCAGTGCTTTTCCTGGTTGAAGTTTTCACATAGGCAGTCATGTCACGGAGCCTCACGAACTCCAGCTGTCTGCCTGCGAAAAAAAACACATCCTTCGGTTTCAGCTGACTGATGAATGTCTCTTCCACATGGCCCAAAACAGACCCCCGCACAAACCGCACACGGATTGAGGGGGCTGACGTGATCGTGCCGATGTTCAACCGGTGCAACCTTGCAATCGCTTGATCCCGCACCACAAAGCGTCCGTCCTCTGTGATTTCTAATTTTCGGTAGCGAGGGTAAGCACCGAGGCAGTCACCTCCGTGTTCAAGGAAGCGCAGGCACCAATCCCATTCCGCCTGTTCAAAGTCTCTGTATGAGCTGGAACGGCGGATGGATTCGAATGTTTCGTCTGGTTTGAATCCGGGCCCGCACGCGAGTGTCGTTAGATGTTGGAGAAGCACATCCAGTGGTTGTTTCGGCGGTCGTCGTTCTTCCACCATTCCGTTCTCCAGCCCACGACGAACGGCGCTGAGCTCAAGAAGTTCGAGGGCATTGGTGGGCATGAACAGCACCTGGGAGGTTCCGCCAGGAAGGTGTGCGGAGCGACCTGCACGTTGTGTCAACCGCGCCAGGTTTTTCGGGGATCCAATCTGAACAACTTTTTCCACTGGTTGAAAGTCCACCCCCAGATCGAGAGAACTGGTGCAGACCACCCAGAGCATCAAGCCAGCCTTGACGGCAGCTTCAATGGCCTCTCGGTCACTGCGATCCAGGGCGCTGTGATGCAGTGCAAGCAAGCCCTCCATTTCCGGGCATGCGTAGCGCAGGCACTGAAACCATCGTTCAGCCTGATTACGTGTATTCGTGAAAAGCAGCGTGCTGGTGCTGGGCTCCAGTTGTCCGATCAGATCCTCGTATTGCCGCAGTCCGAGATGGCCTCCCCATGGAAAACCATCAATGCTGTCCGGAAGGATGCTTCTGATCTCGAGACCTCGTTTTGGAGCTCCGGTGATCAGACAGGGCTCACCAGTCTCCCCGAGGGCATGCCGCGCCGACTCCTCAAGATTTCCGATCGTGGCGCTGATCGCCCATGTTTGTAGCTGAGGACGTTGTTGCCTTAACCAGCTGAGAGCGAGCTCCGCCTGAATTCCGCGTTTGCTGCCGATCAGCTCATGCCACTCATCAAGGATGACCGTGTCGAGTGTCCTGAACAGTGTTTCGCAATGTCGCCCGGCCAGCAGAACACACAGCGATTCAGGAGTGGTGATCAGAATTTCGGGTGGTTTTCGGATCTGGCGGCTTCTCTCGGCGCTGGGGGTGTCCCCGTTGCGTATCCCCACCCGCAAGGGCCAGCCCATGGATTCGATGGGTTGTCTGAGCGCAACCGCCAGGTCACGACTCAACGCCCTGAGTGGCGTGATGTAGAGCAGGCGAATACCTTCTTGCTCATTCGGTGATGCCAGCATCTGCGCGATCGGCCCCATCACTGCGGCGTAGGTCTTGCCTGATCCGGTTGGCACCTGGATCAGGCCACTCAGACCCCTCAGGTGTGCTTCCCATGTGCGTGCCTGAAATGGAAGCGGTGTCCACCCCTGCCGTTCAAACCAGGTCTGAACCGGCGAAAGAACCCGGTGCAGATCAGTCGATTCCTTCCCGTGATTGTGGTTCTGTTGAGTCCTCAGGTTCAAGCCGACTCTCCTCTGTTGACCAGCTGATCGCAGAGGATTCGAGCGTCCTCAATGGTGTTGGCGCTGTCGGCCGTGCGGTCATTTCTCCATCTCAGGATTCTCGGGAAACGAACCGCCAGCCCGCACTTGTGACGCCTGGAGGCCTGGATGCCTTCAAAGCCGATCTCGAAGACCAGATCAGGTTCCACTGACCGGGTTGGACCGAAGCGTTCACGCGTGTGGCTTCGGATCCATCGGTCCAGCGCAAGGATCTCGCTGTCGTTGAGACCGGAGTAGGCCTTGGCGAATGTCACCAGCTGGCGGCTGCTTGATGGCTCTGATTGGTTGTCCCAGAGCGCGAATGTGTAATCGGTGAAGAGGTTGGCCCGGCGACCCCGCCCTGCCTGGGCATAGATGAGCACGGCATCCAGGGTCATCGGATCGCGCTTGTGCTTCCACCAGTAACCGCGCTTGCGACCGCTCAGGTAGGGGGAGGCCAGATGCTTGAGCATCACTCCCTCGGCACCCTCATCAACGGCTTGCTTCCGGAGCCGATCAAGCTGATCCCAACTTTCCAGTCGCTGTCCACTGCTCAGACGACAACGCCATCCCGTCGACTGAGCCTCGATTTTCCTTTGAAGTTCATCCAGTTGTCCGAGCCGTTCCCTCAGGGATGAGGAACGCAGGTCCTGACCGGAAAGTTCCAGCAGGTCGTAAGCCACGAAACTCACCGGGCACTCCAGACGAAGTTTGCGGCCAACCGTTTTGCGTCCCAGCCGTCGCTGCAAATCACTGAATGGTCTTGGTTGCTTTTCAATCTCTGCCCAGCAGATCACTTCGCCATCGAGCACTGTGTCAGCAGGAATCGCTGCTGCCATGTCAATCAGTTCCGGGAATTGTTCATTGATCAGCTCTTCGCCACGACTCCACAGATAGGTTCCGCTTTCTCGCTGAATCAGCTGTCCGCGAATGCCATCCCATTTGTGTTCCACCCACCACTCCGAGGCCGGGGTTGCCTCGATCGCGTCCTGTTTCAGCGGGCTTGCCAGAAAGAAGGGGTAGGGCACTGGCCCCCGGTTGGCGCGTTCTTCGCCGGCGATTGCGGTCAGGGATTGAAACCATTGTTCCGACGCTGTCCCAGGCGTCATCAATCGCTCAAGAACAAGTGCCTCCTCAAGGTTGAACCCCCTGGCGATCGCTTTGACAACCAGTCCGCGGGCGACACCGATTCGAAAACCACCGGTCAGCAGTTTGTTGAACAGGAACAGGCGTTCAGAAGGCAGCGATTCCCAGATCGCGAGCACAGCGTTGCTCTGCTCCTCAGGTTCCATCTTGGCCACCGCCGGCAGCAGATCCTCCATCCACCAGTGCATCGGAGGTGAACTGCTGAGTTGATTGACCCATTTCGTCACGACAGGGTTGTGGATGCGATCCCGAATGTCGTTCCTCAGTTGCGGCCAAAGCAACGACAGCGTTTCCGCCGAATCTCCGACATGGCTCTGACAGTCATCGAACAACCAGTCAGGCATGGCGCTCGCCTGTTGAAGAATGTCGCGCAGTCGTCGACCGGTGATCAGTCGTTTGCGCCGTTCACCCATCAGCAGCAGCACCGTCCATGCGGCGTCATGAGCATTCGCTCGCTGCAGGTGTCCTGCGATCAGATCAATCTTGCGATTCGTGCCTGTGCTCTGATCAAGTTCATCGATCAGAGCCGCGAAAGCATTCATGCTGAAAAGGTCTCAGGCTCCTGATCAGTAATTCCAGCGGTTGTCCTCATTGGGACCCGTCACCTGGACATTGCAGCCATTGATTCCAGCTGAAGTGCTGTTGAAAGCCCTGACATAACCGGTCGCTGATTCGGAATCGCCGACTTCACCCAGGGCTCTCTGCAGACGTGCCAGAGCACTTCCAACCTGATCGCGCGTCAGTGCTCCGTTCGCCAGACCTGTGCAGATGGCCTTCGCCGCTTCAGCACCATCAGCGGGGAACACCACGGTGTTGATCTCTTCAATCGTGACGGTGATCTGCTGAGCCAGGACAGGGCCTGCGAACGCAGTGATCACAACCATGAGGCCTGTCAAGGCCGAACAGCGGCACGCCATCGTTCCAGGGAGGGTGCTTGAGGTTAGTTCAGCTGAGCTGATCGAGGGGTTTGGCATCAAGACCGTGTCTCTCGCGCAGAAAGCGGGCCAGAACATCGCTCTGGCCGTGAGTCACATACACGGTTTCAGCTCCGCAATGCAGCACCGTGTTGATCAAACCCTGCCAGTCGGCATGGTCGCTGAGAACGAAGCCCCGCTCGTAGCCACGACGGCGCCGGGCACCCCTCACGGCCATCCAGCCGGATGCGAAGGCTGTCTGAGGTGAGCGGAACCGCCGCATCCAGGCGGAACGATGGGCGGAAGGCGGTGCAAGGATCAGTCTCCCAGCCAGCGGGTCCTTGCGCGGCAGCTCGCTCACAGGCCTGCTCGGCGTCATCGCAACTCCTGCTTCGCGATAGTGGCGTGTGACGGTTTCAACGGCGCCATGGAGCAGCACCTCCTCCTCCACGCCGATGGCTTTGAGCTCAGCCAGCAGACGCTGTGCCTTGCCGAATGAGTAGCAGAACAACAACGAAGGACGCCCGCGGTCCCCATGCCACCAGCTGCGGATCTGTTCAGCGATCTCCGCACCGGACTCCCAGGCATAAATCGGCAACCCGAATGTGGCTTCTGTGATCAGAACGTCGCAGGGCACGACTTCAAAAGGTTCGCAGCTCGGATCCGGGCAACGTTTGTAATCGCCGGTCACCACCCAGACCTGATCATCGACCATCAAACGGATCTGGGCCGATCCCAGCACGTGGCCTGCGCTGTGAAACGACAGACACGCCTGATTCAGCCAGAACTCCCTGCGGTAGGGCAGGCAATGAAGAGTGATGTCGCGACCCAGGCGCTGGCGAAGGACCCCTTCACTGACATCCACCGCCCAGTATTCACCGCAGCCAGGTCTGGCGTGATCGGCATGGGCGTGAGTGATCAACGCTCTGGAGACAGGTCGGATCGGGTCGATCCAGGCATCCGCCGCCCGACAGTAAAGACCGCTGTCAGTTCGCTCCAGAACGTTCATTGATCAAATCTGGCAAGTCCAAACGGCAGTCGCGTGATCCGAAGTCAGGGATCAGATCATTGCCTTCGGGGTCATTTGCTCATCTCGAGCATTCGCCTGATCGGAGCCTCCGCCCTGGAGCGAATGGACTCCTCCATGGTGATCTGTGGAGACAGCGTCTCAAGGCAGTCACGCAGTTTTTCCAGACTGTTCATGCGCATGTAGGGGCAGGCATTGCAGCTGCAGCCATCGAGGCCGGGAACATCCAGCAATGTCTTCTGGGGGACGCGCTGCTTCATCTGGTGCAGGATCCCAGGCTCAGTGAGCACGATGAATGTGTCGCATTCGCTGGTTTCGGAGTGAACCAGGAGCTTGCTGGTGGACCCGATGAAATCGGCCAGATCAAGGAGATTCTCCTGACATTCCGGATGGGCGATCACTTCGGCATCGGGATGTTCAAGTTTGAGCTTGATCAGCGCCTCTTCACTGAAGGTCTCATGGACGAAACAGCGACCAGGCCAGAGTGTGAGCTCGCGACCGCTCTGGCGCTCAACCCAACGTCCGAGATTGCGGTCAGGTGCGAACAGCACCGGTTGCTCCTCAGGCAGCTGTCTCACCAGATCCACGGCGTTGCTGCTGGTGCAGATCAGATCGCTCTGAGCCTTCACCGCTGCTGTGCAGTTGATGTAGGTCACCACCAGATGGTCGGGATGACGTTCCCGAAAGCTGGCGAATTCATCGGCAGGACAGTCATCAGCCAGTGAGCAACCCGCATCGATGTCGGGAAGCACCACTGTCTTTTCAGGACTGAGGATCTTGGCGGTCTCCGCCATGAAGTGCACCCCACAGAACACGATGACATCCGCATCGGTGTTCGCAGCCTTTCTCGACAGCTCGAGGGAGTCACCGATGAAATCAGCGATGTCCTGAATCTCAGGCTCCTGGTAGTAGTGCGCCAGGATCACGGCGTTGCGTTCCTGGCGGAGCTGGTTGATCGCCGCGACGAGTGCGGTGTCAGAGCTCATCGGGGCCTTCTGGGGCAGGATGGGTCCAGCCTAGAAGTCGTTCTGACAACACTCCGTCTTGCCATTGCCGGAGACCTCCATGGTGACTGGGGGGACAGAGATGCAGAACTGATTGAGCGATTGCAACCGGATGCACTTCTGTTTGTGGGCGATCTCAGTGATGGAGATCTGCGCCTGGTGAAGAGCATTACGCAGCTGACACTGCCTGTGGCCGTCCTGCTTGGAAATCATGACCGTGGACGCGACAGAAGCGGCGGCCTGCTTCAGCAGCAGATTTCGCTGCTGGGGGAACGTCACTGTGCGTGGAGACTGCGCGCATGGAGTCAGCCGCAGCTGGCGGTGGTCGGTGCCAGGCCCTGCAGTGCAGGAGGAGGTTTTCACCTCTCGCAGGCCGTGCAGGCGGTTTTCGGACCCATCACGGAAACCCAGTCGGCTGACTGGATTGTTGATGCTGCAGGGCAGGCTCCTGATGACTGGCCTCTGGTGGTGCTGGCTCATTCCGGTCCCACCGGGCTGGGATCCGCGCCAAACAGCCCCTGCGGCCGTGACTGGAAACAACCGCATATCGACTGGGGGGACAGGGATCTGGCCATCGCCCTTGATCGCATGCAGCAGACCCGTGCAGCTGATCTTGTGGTGTTTGGGCACATGCACCATCAGCTGAAGCGACAACACGGCGAGCGGATCACGTTCCACCGCGATCGTCGCGGAACCTGTTTCGTGAATGCGGCATGTGTTCCCAGGATCGGCCTGGATGAATCAGGACAGCCGCTGCATCACCTCACCTGGGTGGAGTTTTCCGGCACGCAACCATCGCTGGTCAGTCATCGCTGGTTTCGCCCGGGCGGTGAACTCAGTTATGAGCAGACACTGCATCGCGCGGCGATCAGCGAGCAGACGCGATGTTGATCTATGTCTGTGTGAGCAGTCATGGCTATGGCCATGCCGCACGTCAGGCTGCGGTGCTCATCCAGTTGCATCGGCTTCATCCCGACTGGCATCTGGTGATCAGTTCCAGTGTGGATGAGACCTTCCTCGCTCTTGTGCTCGGCAGCGTGCCGGTGAGCAGACGCACGGTTCGCTGGGATGTGGGCATGCTTCAGGCCGATGCTCTTGGCGTTGATGAGCCGGCGACGTTGCATGCCCTCGAGCAACTGCACAACAACCTGCCGCAGTTGCTGCAGAAGGAGGTCGACTGGATCCAATCGCAGAACAGCCAGGTGATTGTGGTGGCGGATATTCCCCCCGCTGCCGCCGAGCTGGCGGATCGGTTGAACGCCCCTCTGGTGTGGATGGGAAATTTCGGCTGGGATGAGATCTATGCACCACTCGGGGGTGCATTCCTGCCCTGGGCTGAGCGGGCGACGAAGGCTTACCGACGCGGATCGCTGCTGCTGCGTTGTCCCTTTTCATTGCCGATGGACTGGTCGCTGTCTGAACAGCCGCTTGATCTCGTTTCCGCTGATCCGCAGCCGGTCTCCATTGATCTGGAGGAGCAGCTTCGTGTTGATGCCCGGCACAAAGTGCTGGTTGGATTTGGTGGACTTGGGTACCGCCTGGCACCTGATCTTTTCAGCCACTGGACTCAGCATCTGTTTCTGATGCCTGAACCACGGGATTCCAGGCAATTCGAACAATTCGCCGCTGCAGGGAATGTTGTCTGGCTTCCGAAGCGGATCAGACCGCTTGATGTGATGCCCTTCTGCGATCGACATCTGGGCAAACCTGGCTTCAGCAGTTTCTGTGAGGCGATGGCCTGCGGCCTTGGTCTTCATGTGGTGGAGCGTCAGGGATTCGCTGAGGCGGCAGTGCTCCTGGATGGCTTGCGGTCCCACGCGGACCACAGGATTCTCACGAGGGAATCACTGGAGTGCGGTGACTGGAAACTTGATCAGCCCCTTGAGCCTGCGGCGGGGAAGCCTCTGCCCGCTGAGGGCGCTTTTCAGGCCGCAGCGGCTCTCGAATCAGTCGCAATCAACACTGTTAAGCAAGGCTGATTTTTCTGATCAGCCAGGCTTATCCATGCTTCAAAGCATTTCCATTCCTGGGCTTTCGTTCGCTGCTTGTCAGCGGATGGCTTCATGACGGTTGCCTGCCTGTCACAGCCCTTCTGTGATCAGAGACTTCGATTCGACACAGTTTGCCGGTGTTTTCAAGCACAGGATTCATCGAATCCATCGAATCATCATCCGAATTCTCTTGACTGACTGAATTCAGGGATTGATTCTGCACTTCGAATTCTTTGTATGACTTCCCTTGCACTGATTGCCTGCCGATGCATCCCAGGCGCTTTAGCAAGTGTTGTTCCTCTGCTCACCACCCTCACCGTTCCTTCGGCTCGTGCAGCCCTGCCTGCCCTGGAGAGTTCCCGTTCCAGGCTTGTGATGCTTGAGGAGGATGCCCAAACGTCGGCCCTTCCCTACATCATCACGCCTGAGCGCCGCGCGATGCTCAACACCATCCGCTTCGCCGAAGGCACCTGGAAGGGCGGTCACGATCTCGGATATCGCGTCATGTTCGGAGGTGGGTTGATGGCATCCATGGATCGTCACCCCAATCGTGTGATCTATTCCTCCCGTTACGCAAGTGCGGCAGCGGGGGCTTATCAGTTCATGCCTTTCACCTGGGACATGGTGAAACGACGTCTCGGAGTCCGAGGCTTCGGACCGGAAGTGCAGGATCAGGGTGCTCTGTTCCTGATTCAGCGTCGTAAGGCTCTCGCTCTCACCGATACCGGAGTCATGACCCCCCTGCTGGCAGCAAAGCTCGCCCCTGAATGGGCATCATTCCCCACGCTGCGGGGTCGGAGCTACTACGGCCAGCCTGTGAAGCGGTTTGCCAACCTGCAGGGGTTTTTCAACGTCAATCTGGCCCAGCTCCGCCAGATCCGTGATGATCGGCGCGCAGCACTGTCGAACGAGAAGCCTGAACAGAGCAAGGGTCCCTCGGCACCTGTCTGCACAGGACCCACCATTCTCTGTGGGATGCCCTGAGGCACCCCTGCGGATTCATCCATCCTCGCTGGGTTCGCTCAGTCTTCGTCCAACAGTGGCCTGCGCAATCAGATAGGCACCGATGGCTCCTGCCATGAAACCCATGCCGTTGCGAATCAGCGGCAGAAGTTCACTGGTTCTTGTGACGACAGGACCAACTCCGAACACTCCGAACAGCATCACCCACAGCGGCGAAAGCAAGAGCAGCCAGCCCCAGGCGATTCTTTCCCCTTCCTTGCGCGGATAGGCGGCGAAGCCTGCAATCAGTCCGCCAAGGATTGATGTGCTGAGCGTCCAGAGCCATTGCTCCGTTGGAAGACCTGGCACCACCTGGCATCCACCGCGGTCCAGGCAGAGTTCGACGGCATCCAGTGCCGCCAGGATTGCTCCGTCCTCTCCGTGATCCTTCACATAGAACTGATTGCCGTAACGGGTCTGCAGTTCCACCCACCACGTTCGCGGCATCAGCGCGAACAGGGCGTCTCCGACATTGAAGTTGAGCAGATTGCCTCCGCGCGGATCCGCCACGAGCAGCAGGCTGCGTTCATCCAGGCTCCAGAAGTCCTTCACAGCCAGTCCCGGAGTGCGCTCGTACTGCGTCAACACCCTCAGTTTCCAGCCGCTGCGTTGCTCAAAGGCATCAAGAGAGGTTTCCAGCGACTGTCGCTGGGTCTGGCTCAGAGCCTTGGCAAGGTCGATGACCGGTGTGGGATGGTCAGGCAGCAGATCGGGGTTGTCGATTGCCCCGGCAGGTGCCGAGAACATCACGAGCAGTGCAGTCAGGCTCAGGAGCGCCTTCAGGCCGCGCATCATTGCTTGGACACCCATGATTCAGAGCGAGTGCACGCCATTCTCACCACATGAAGGCCTCCGATGTGCCCTGCCCCGAATGGCTGCAGAAGCGTCTGGAACAGCATGGCAACCGGGTGGCCTTCTCCACCTTCATGGACTGGGCTCTGCATGACCCCGTTCACGGTGCCTACGGCGCTGGTCAGCTTCAGGTTGGAACGGATGGGGATTTCGTTACCTCCCCGTCTCTCGGAGAGGATTTTTCTGGTCTGCTGATGCATCAGCTGATCGAATGGCTTGAAATTCTTGCGGCCCGCCATCCCGATTCATTGCTGTCGCTTGTGGATGTCGGTCCTGGTGAGGGCGATCTGATCGCTCAGTTGATCCAGCTGTTTGAAACTTCAGCTGCGCATCTTTTTGATCGCCTGGAGTTCGTTCTGGTGGACATCAATCCCGGGATGCAAGACCGTCAGAGGCAGCGTCTCAAGGCTTCGGCAGGCTGCCGCTGTCGTTGGTGTTCGCTTGCGGAGCTTTCCAGCAACCCTGTCATCGGCGTCATGCTTGCGCACGAACTGCTCGATGCTCTGCCGGTGGAGCGGCTGGTTCTGAAGGATGGATCACTCCAGCGCCAGATGGTCGCACTCCAGGCCCCGGGAGAAGCTCTGGCATCTCTTGTCTGGGCAGACGACCCACTGCCCGAGGCTCTGCAGCTTCAGCTCCAGATTCAGATGAAACGAGATGGTCTTCAGCTGCCCCCCGTGGGTGCGGAGGATGGATGGGCCACTGAATGGCACCACTGCGTGAAGAACTGGATGCAGCAGGGTCATGCGTCCATGGCCGACGGCATGTTGCTTGTGGTGGATTACGCACTGGAGTCCAGCCGCTACTACACAGCGCGCCGTTCCGACGGAACGCTGGTTGCCTACAGGCGCCAACAGGCATCCTCTGATGTCCTGCGGGATCCTGGCTGTCAGGACATCACTGCCCACCTTTGTGTGGAATCGCTGGTCGGCGACGCAGCCGCTGCAGGCTGGATCCTCGATGGTCATTGCCGCCAGGGAGAAGCGCTGCTTGCTCTCGGGCTTGCTGAGCGTCTGAATGCACTTCAGCAGTTCGCAGGAGACCAGCTGGCGGAGGCGCTCCGTCGCCGGGAGGCCCTGCTCAGACTGGTTGATCCTTCCTGTCTGGGCGAACTTCGCTGGTTCTCATTTCATCGCAATGCACCCGCTGCATCCGGGGAAGATCTGCCCCCCAGTCGATATCTCCAGGAACCCTGCTGATCAGTGGAGGGATTCAAGGCAGCAACTGACATCCTCGTTGCTGATTTCGTCGCTGATGATCACGTCGCCGATTCTTGTCGGCAGCACGAAACGCAGCCGCCCGTGACGAACCTTCTTGTCGCCGCGGAGGGTCCGAAGCGCCGCTTCATGATCAAGCTTCGGCCAGGCCACCGGTAAACCGGCCTTTTCGATCAGTTTCACCTGCCTTTTCTGATCGGCTTCATTCCAGAGGCCCTTCTGAACCGCAAGCTGTCCGACCGCCACCATGCCGATCGCCACGGCTTCGCCATGGAGCCAGGTTCCGTACCCCGTCAGGGTCTCCACCACATGGCCGAAGGTGTGGCCGTAGTTGAGAATGGCGCGTCGACCGCCCTCCTTTTCATCAGCAGCGACAACAAGAGCCTTGGCTTCTGCTGAACGCACAAGGATGTCGTGGAGCATCGCGGGATCCATGGCTGCGGGATCCGACAGGTCGGAGGCTTCCTCAAGACGCTCGAACAGTTCGGGGTCTCCGATGACTCCGTACTTGATCACTTCCGCCATCCCGGCCCGGAATTCCCTCACAGGAAGTGTGTTGAGCGTCAAGGGATCAATGACCACCAGTCTGGGCTGGTGAAAAGCACCGATCAGATTCTTTCCCCTGGGGTGGTTCACACCGGTCTTGCCACCGATGGAGGCATCAACCATCGCCAGGAGAGTGGTCGGCACCTGAACCACGCCGATGCCCCGCAGCCAGCAAGCCGCAGCGAATCCGGTCATGTCGCCGACAACGCCACCGCCCAGCGCCAGCATCATGGAGGTGCGCTCGAGACCTTCGCGTTGAGCTGTGTCCAGGATTGAACTCAGAGTGTCAAGGTTCTTCTGTTCCTCTCCAGCATCGATCTCCAGCAGCACCGGATCAAAGCCTGCGCTTCTGAGTCCATCGAGGCAGCTGTCGCCGTAGGGACCGGCGACATCCGGGTTGCTCACCACAAGGATCTTGGTGCCGGATCGAATCGATAGGTCGTTCAGAGCGGTTCCGATCGCTCCCACCATCGAGCTGCCGATGATCACGTCATAGGGGTTGCTCTCCAGAGCAACAGTGATCCTGGTGCGTTCCTTCAACTCAGCTGCCTGCGCTGTGCGCGTGCTCATGGGCCGATGCTGCGGTGGCAATCCGCAGGCGATTCGATCGACTGACCTTATCCTCAGCCGGTCGCCTTCTGAGTTCGATGAATCCTGTCTCCAGGCCAGATCGGCGAACCACCCTGACAGCCTGGACCTTTCTGGCTCCCGCGCTCACACTGCTGAGTTTTTCTGTTTTGATCCCGGCTGCCATGGCTTTCGTGATCAGCTTCACGCAGACCGGGCTTGATGTCAGTGAGCCCTTGCAATTCATCGGACTGGCCAATCTGCGCAGGCTCGCCGGTGATCCGATGTTTTACCGCGTGCTGAGCACCACGCTTGTTTACCTCGTGGGAGTGGTGCCACCGATCGTTTTCGGTGCCCTGGCTCTGGCCGTTCTGGTGAATCGCATCCTGCCCGGCATCCATTGGCTCAGAGCTGCGTTCTACACGCCGGTGTTGGTGTCGATCGTGGTCGCCGCCATTGCCTTCCGCTGGCTCTATGCGGAAAACGGCCTGATCAATGGCTGGCTCGAGGCCCTGATCGGCTCTGGTTTCGTTCCCATTGATTTCCTGACCAATCCTCTGCTGGCGTTGCCTTCGGTGATGCTGGTGACTCTCTGGAAAGGTCTCGGTTACTACATGGTGATTTTTCTCGGAGGCCTTCAGGGAATCTCCAAGGAGTTGTATGAGGCTGCTGAACTCGATGGAAGCGAAGGCTGGAGGAAACATCTCGATATCACTCTTCCCCTGCTGCGGCCTTACGTCACTCTGGTGGCAGTGATCTCCGCCATCGCCGCCACAAAGGTGTTTGAGGAAGTGTTTCTGATGACGCAGGGTGGACCTGCCGACTCCACCAGAACTCTCGTTTACTACGTCTATGACCAGGCTTTTGCAGAGCTTGAGATCAGCTATGCCTGCACTGTCGGCCTCGCACTGTTCCTGATCGTGTTGCTGCTGACAGCGATCCGTTTTGCGTTCGTTGAGGAGCGCTCAGTGATCTGAAGACGTCCCATCGGGGCCGGATGGCAAGCTTCTGGAATGGATTCAACGGCCATGGCCAGCGTTGCCGGGACAATTGGAGTTGTCGGGGGCGGTCAGCTCGCCCTGATGCTGTGTGAAGCGGCAAGGTCACGTGACGTTGAGGTGATCGTGCAGAGCGCATCCGATGGGGATCCGGCTATGGCTGTCGCCCGGGAACAGGTCGCCGGCGCGCCGACAGATCCTGCTGCCACCGAGGAGTTGTCAAAGCGATGCCAGCACATCACGTTCGAGAACGAGTGGATCCCTGTCGACGCCCTGCAGGAGCTTGATCGGGACGGGGTGATGTTTTCGCCGTCTCTCAACAGTCTTCTGCCGTTGGTGAACAAGCTTTCGCAGCGACGGCTGCTTGATGATCTGGCGATTCCCAGTCCGGCCTGGATCGCACTTGATGAGATCAGCAGCGACTCACCGGCTCTGCCGCCGGGCTGGACATTTCCAGTGATGGCCAAAGCGGCTCATGGCGGTTACGACGGCAAGGGAACCCGCGTGATCCGTGATCTCAAGTCGCTGAAGGAGCTGTTGGGAAGCGTGTCTGTTGAGGACTGGCTTCTGGAGACCTGGGTGGCTTACGAGCGAGAACTGGCGTTGGTGGTCACTCGTGACCGGCAGGGACGCATCCGCAGTCTTCCCCTGGTGGAAACTCACCAGAAGAATCAGGTCTGCGACTGGGTTCTGGCACCGGCGGAGTCGGAACAGCTGCTGGAAGCCACCGCTTACAACATTGCTGCCTCGCTGCTTACAAGCCTCGGTTACGTGGGGGTGATGGCGCTCGAGTTCTTCTATGGACCCGCAGGCCTGATGGTGAATGAAATTGCCCCTCGCACGCATAATTCGGGGCACTTCTCGATCGAAGCCTGCAGCAGCAGTCAATTCGATCAGCAGCTTTGCATCACTGCGGGGCTACCTGTTCCAGCAACGGATCTTGTGACGCCTGGCGCCATCATGGTCAATCTGCTCGGCCTTCCCTCCGAAGCGACTGAACCCCTGAAATCAAGGCTCGCGGCTCTTGAGGCCATTCCCAGATCGCACCTGCACTGGTATGGAAAACAGGAAATGCCTGGAAGAAAGGTCGGTCACGTGACAGTGCTGCTTGAGCAAACCGACCCGGTTGCTCGAGGTCAGGAAGCCCGAAGCGTTCTGGAAAAGATACGTGAGGTCTGGCCGAATCCCTTAAATTGAGCTCGGACTGCCTGGTTGGTGACAGCCTTTCTCTAGTGCTCTGATCTGACTCTCTTTCG
>CAYWOE010000002.1:0-28755 GCA_964459855.1 uncultured Synechococcus sp.
TCTGGAATGTGGGCATGCCGGCACAGGATCCTGTCGGTGATTTCACAGATTGGTTACAGGAGACGGTCCTGGAGCCTGGATTGAGTTTCCTGCCAGATCTGGTCAAGGATTTCGTGATCAACGGTCCCTACACAGGCTTTGCCTCCCTGCTTGGGTTCGTACCACTGGTTGCATTCTTCTTTGTTGTGATGACAGCTCTTGAAGACAGTGGTTACCTCTCCAGAGCTGCTTATTTGATGGACAACATCATGCGCAAGGCCGGTCTTGATGGTCGGGGTTTCGTGATGCAGCTGTTTGGGTTCGGGTGCAACGTGCCTGCGATTATGGGAACACGAACAATCCGTTCAAGAAGTCAGAGATTACTTTCAATTCTGGTCATTCCATTTGCACTGTGTTCCGCGCGGCTTCAGGTCTTTGTCTTTTTCCTGGGAATTATTCTCCCAAGTTACTTGGGTGCTGTTGCGCTCTGGCTGCTGTACATCATCAGTTTCATCGTTGCTTTTGTGATGGCGGCTATTTTCAATGCAAGTGGGCAGTTCAAATCCAAGGATCCATTCGTGATTGAATTGCCTCCTTACAGAACACCAACATTCAAACAAGTCGCGCTGAATGTATGGAGTGAAATGAAGACGTTCGTTCAAAAGCTTTCTGTCTTCATGATCATCGGTACAACCATCACCTGGTTCCTCACCAACTATCCAGGCGGTACAGAAGGACTGAACACCTATGCAGGGCAGATCGGAACCTTCTTCCAACCCTTGATGGCTCCACTTGGAATTAATCCGCTGCTGACGGTTTCACTGATTATTGGGTTCGTTGCCAAAGAAGTTCAGTTGGCGGCTGTTGCCACCATGTATGGACTGGGTGAAGGCAGTGATGCACTCAAAACAGCGCTTGGCGGAGCCATCAACTTCCAGCAAGGCTTCAGCTACTGCCTGTTCAGTCTTCTCTACGTCCCATGCCTGACCACAGTCGCAACAATCTGGGGTGAAACGAAATCAGCACGATTCACGCTGTTTTCAGTCACGGTTTCAATGGTTGTTGCCTGGGTTGTAGCATTCGGTTTCTACCAATCCTACAATCTGATCTTTGCTTGATAGAGCACAATCAGTAGGACAAACCGGAGATGACACTAACCGGTCATCTCCGGTTTTTTATTGCCTAGCTATATGTACCAGGTCTCATCAATCAGGACTGTTGCAGGATTTTTCATAACGAACCTGAAAGTTCAACACGAAGAAGAACTGATTGATGACCATTCAAATCAATGTCTTATGCTCTCAAGACACAGATTGAACAAATCAACTCGATCCACTGAGATCTGGAGCTCTCAGCACACGTGAGGCATGTCTTGAAGACTCACGCCGCTCGGTTTTCCAGTGGTGTGTAATCCCAGCCTATCGGGCTCAACGACTTAGTTTTTTCCCGGTGTGTGTGAAAAATGTCTTCAATCTCGGAACAGGCTTTGTCATACGCGAACCAACCTGCCATTCGATTTGCGTGCGAGCGCCCCCTTTTATCAACGGCTTGATCAACAGTGACTCCGTTTGTCTCCGCACTTTCAAAAGCACTGAGAAGTGGAATTTGAACATCCAGAACATGGATATCAAATCCGTCGAGAATTTCAACCGCAGACTGGGCCGCTGCCTTCTTACGAGAGTCGACTTTGACAAGCAAAGCAGCATAAGGTATGCGGTAATTGTTCAACAATGTGGACATCTCAATCGTTAGTTCCAACGAACGGCTCTGTGGTGTCGTTGGCAACACAATGATGTCAGAACCCTCGACAAGATTTTTAAGCTCTTCCTCATTGCTGCTGGCTTGTCCGTCCGTCACGACAATGTCAGCACCTCTTGCTGCTTTTGCTGCTGCTTCAATGGGAATGACTGGGTAAGGAAGCAGTTCTCGAGCGCCATAGGCAGTTGCTGAGCGATTCCTGTCGGCATCAATCAAAGCCACTCGTTTCTGTTGATGAGCCCAGATTGCTGCCAGGTGGATACTGGTACACGTTTTGGCGACTCCACCCTTCTGGCCGAAAACAGTGATAAACATTGTTCTAAATGTTTTCAGCATCATCTCGCCATGTTGGAATTTGTCAAGCCCGTGAATCCCGCTTCACGACACATCACCAGTCGATGGTTAACGACCAGCGGCTTGCAACTTCACTGAAAAAAATTACTTCATCCATTAAAAGTCCAACTAACACTTTGATAATAAAAAGCTCAATCTCGAAAGTACCATCTTGAAATGGCTGATCAATATTGAAGATTGCAAGCCTCACGAAGTACTCAAGGCAAGTAGTTGTCAGGATCACTACATCAATCGTCCTGATCAGAGACCTTTACATCCCTTCAGGGATTCAATGTTCTCCAGCGCTGAAGCGAGTCGCTGTGCCATGGTCCACTGATTGCACTCAACTATTGATGATTGCCAATCCAATGAGAGAGACGACTGTGGCTACGATCTCAACGCTCGCTGTAAAAAGGGTTTTGGCTTCCGTGATCAGTTCGATTCTTGTGTGGTTTGCACTTTTTCGCATGAATCTTGATCTCCGTTTTCACATTTGACTGAGTGATTCAAATACTTTGAAAATCAGCCGTTTGTTGAAAGAACTTGATATGCAAGTTGTTGGCCAATAAAAAACGGGGCGGTATCCCTATCGCCCCGCAACAATCGACATGCCTGGGGCAAGGACACCAAGCAAGGCAATTATCTCGAATCGAGCTGATCAACTGTGGATCTGCATGGAATTTTCTTCAGGCACTTTGGCGGCAGCAACGCCATGCCCCATCGCAACCGCATCAACCTCACAGGTGAACATGGCCTGTAACACCAACTGGGAATTGACCCAACTCACTGGCAACCGATCATCAATGAACCTGGCAATGCTTAAACAAGCACAGCTGAGTGCATGAAATCAAACACCGCCATCCCTTCTTCTGGCCAGATTGTTCCCTATGAACGAAAATGCAACGGAAAATCGCCCCCATGATGATGAAGCGGAAAGCTTTTCAGCCTGGATGAAAAGGAACCGGCTCGACAGAGGCCAACCCTGGCTGTTCTACGGCGAAGACGAATCATTTGAGGACTACCAATAAATTCTCAACTTTTCTGCCAACCAATCCCAAGAAAGTCCTACAGCTGCATCGATCGTTAGATATCAATTACATCCATCGATATTTTAACAATATATCTTTGGTCATTGAATAACTCGTTTGTCCTGATTCATCACATAACCCCTTAAATGTTAAGTAGTTGATTTTTAGAAATATCATTAGTGGTTATTTGTCGGTTGGGAAAGTTTTCTCGCTTCACAACATTTGACTGGCCGATTTTGCCATTTGTTTCGACTAGCCACTGCTCCAGCTCTATCGAATGAATCATTTCAAATATTTCGTTGATTGATGCGAGGTTCTGCTGCATAAATTCCATCACAATTCTCATTTTCACAAAGACCTCACTTTCAGTCGTGCAGAAATACTTGACAGGTCCCTGCACACCGCGACTGATATATTGATTGAGAAATCTTTCAAGGCTGTCTTTATCGTAACCATCCTGGACGGAACTCTCGAGTTCGATACTTTTTATCGTGAAGTAAGTGGCTGGGTTGTCCGCCATGAGTTGGATTAAATTTGACGCACCCTAATTCTTGAAATTTTTGATTGCCGAGTCACCAGATACACAAGCAACACACTTAAATCACGCTGGATTCATGTTGGTTGACGCCAGGCCGACGAATCAACATTTCACTGATCAGCAATCAGTCCTCAGATCCAGTGAGCATTTTGGGCACAGAAGATTGATCCTGGCAAAAACTTCTGTTTGCTTCAGTCTTGAAGGCAGCAATCAGATCACCAACCGAAGATTGATTGATTTATACACCATGCGAATCATCACTTTTCCCGTTCGTAGGGATAGGCATTTGGAACAAAGAATTGCTCATTGATTGGTGGACGTGAGTAGTCACCTTTCTTGGGTCTTGGAGGCAGCTTGATTGCTGGTGGGGTCATGTCTTGCCATGGCACCTTGCTGAGCACATGACGAAGACAATTGAGCCTGGCTCTTCTCTTGTCGTCTGCTTCCACAGTGAACCATGGCGCTTCGGGAATGTTGGTATGCGTGAACATTTCATCCTTGGCCCTCGAGAAATCAACCCAGCGATTACGGGCTTCGAGATCCATCGGGCTCAGCTTCCAGCGACGGGTTGGATCATCGATGCGCGACTGAAAGCGTGCCTCCTGTTCGGTGTCACTGACTGAAAACCAGTACTTCAGCAGAAGAATTCCGCTGCGCACAAGCATCCGTTCGAATTCAGGTGCATCCTCAAGAAACTGTTCGACCTGATCATTCGTGCAGAACTCCATGACACGTTCAACACCCGCACGGTTGTACCAACTCCGGTCAAACACAACAATCTCGCCAGCTGCAGGAAAATGTTCCACATAGCGCTGGAAATACCACTGACTTTTCTGTTGCTCGGTTGGAGTTCCAAGCGCCACGACCCTGCAACCGCGCGGGTTGAGCGGTTCGGTCAGTCGTTTGATTGTGCCGCCCTTGCCGGCTGCATCACGCCCCTCAAAGAGGATGATCATGCGATAGCCGGTTTCCTTGATCCAGTACTGCATCCTGACGAGGTCAGTTTGCAACCGGCCCAGTTCAGCTTCATACAGTTTCTTGTTCATCCGCACAATCTTGTGCTCGTGATCGTCCATGAACTCCCCGAGAAACTGCGAGGGCGTCTCAATGTCGTGGTCACTGCCGCCCAGCGTTTCCATGGCAGCTTCTGAACCATGGCCTGAAGCATGTTTGTCCAAGCCATGGACATGTTTTCTTCGCTTGCTTTTGTCCTTGCTTCCCATGGTCAACACTGATCCATTCCCATTGGAGGCTGCACAACCAGCGATCTCGACTTCTGCTCCGGTTTTTCTCAGATTTCAGCGAATGTCCGCTGTGGAGTGAACATCAAGAAACGGCAGACTCAGGCGAATCGCAAACGTGCCCGGACCGGGAAAAGATCCATTGTCAGTGCGATGAATGCACTCAAGCCGGCCACCATGCAGGCGGGCCACGTGAGACACGATGGCCAGTCCGAGACCGCAGTGGCCCTGCTGACCACGCGATGAATCAAGGCGGTGAAAAGGCTGCAGAGCCTCCTCCCATTGCTGCGAGGGCATCCCATTGCCCTGATCCCAGACATCGATGCAGCAGCGATCATCGTCATGATGCAAGCGCAGGATGACTGGTGAGATCCCGTAGGAAAAAGCATTGTCGATCAGGTTTGCAATCGCCCGGCTGAGAGCCACAGGTTTCACGGACAAGGACAACGGAACCAGATCGAGACGCAGTTGATCGGCAGGATGACTGCTGGCCACTTCCGCCAGCAATTGATCCAGAGGAACTTCCACGGAGGCTTCACCGTCACCGCCTCCTGCAAACAGCAAGAACTGCCCGGTGATTCGCTCAAGAGACTGAAGATCCCCTCCGCAGCGCTCTCGCTCATCCGCTGAAAGCTGCGGCATGGAGAGCCGGAACTGCAGACGGGTGATCGGAGCTCTCAGATCATGCGCAATCCCCGCAAGCATCGTCGCCCGCTCGCGGCGGTTTGAGGCCAGACGCTGAACCATGGCATTGAAGCGCTGGGTGAGACGCTGGACTTCAGGAGCTCCACGGGCAGGCACAGCCTCGGGGTCCTCACCCTCGCCAACCCTGGACAAAGCTTTCTCCAGCCCGCGCAAAGGAGCCTCAACCTCCACGAGCAGGAACAGCCCACCACAGATGATTCCTGCGCCCACCAGGGAAAGAGCGAGCAGCGTGGGCTCCGGGGGCCAACGCATCATCGAAGGCACGTCCACGCGCAGCCAGATGGGCTCAAGGGGCGAGATCAGTTCGATCCAGACACTGCGATCTCCACGTGCAGCCCGGTCGGGAAGAACCATTGGGCAGTGAGACAGGCGTTGACAGAGCTGAAGCTGCAATGCCTCAGCCTGACGCTTGAAGGCTGCCGAAGGAGGCAGAGGTGCGGGTTTAGGACGAACGGTGACCTCAAGATCAAGGCCGCTCAGTTCCGCAACCAGATGAGGGGGATAACGTTCAAGTGCCAGTTCGGTGAGACGGACGTTCAGTGCCAGATCCCGGCCGAGCTGTATGGTCTGCAGCTGTTCAAGCTGACGACCGAACAGAGCCTGAAAGACCACAAGGCAGAACGCTGAACTGCCGAGAGCAAGTCCTCCCCAGCCGAGAAGGGCGAGCAGACGCTTCTGCCATGGACGGGAAGGAATCGGCAACAGTCAGGGGGGAAAGGTCAGCGGGATCGTGGCTGCCCGTCAGGTACGAACACATAGCCATAGCCCCACACTGTCTGCAGATAGCGGGGACGTGCCGGATCGGGCTCCACCAGTTTGCGCACCCTCGATACCTGCACATCCATGCTGCGGCTGTCGGTATCGCATCCAGGTCCGCGAGCCAGCTCGATCAGCCGTTCACGCGACAAAGGGCGGTGGGGATGCTGAACGAAGGACGCCAGCAGGCTGAACTCGCCACTGGTGATCACCACAGGCTTGCCCTCGCGGGTCAGCGTGCGTGCAGCCAGATCCAGAACGTTCTCTCCGAACACCACATCCCCCCCTTCCGCCAGAGGTGTGCCTGCAGGAAGGGCACTGCGCCGTCTCAGCACTGCCTCAATGCGGGCTGAAAGCTCGCGCGGCAGAAAAGGTTTGGCGAGGTAATCATCAGCCCCCTGCTCCAGCCCGATGATGCGATCAACACCTTCGCCACGGGCCGTCAACATCACCACGGGCAGGTCATCGCCCGCGTCTCTGAGACGACGCAGAGCCGTCAGGCCGTCATCACCCGGCATCATCAGGTCGAGCACAATCAGATCAGGCCGCTGGAATTCAAGTCGGGCCTCAAGCTGCTTGACATCACTCAGGCAACGCACGTCGTACCCCTGATCGAGCAGATAGGTCCCCACCATCTGACGCAGATCAGGATCATCGTCGACCACCCAGATCATCGAAGTTCGGGCCATGGATTCCGTCGCCGCTTCAAGTTGCACCGATCGTATGGATCACGCCGCGTTCTGTCGCCCTCAATCGGACCTTGTCACAGCTGATCGGATCACTGTCACGACTCAGACATGCTCCAATCATGTGTTCTCCATATGCTCGTTCCATGGCGAGCCGCTTGTCACAACCGCTGAGGATGGCCTGCGTGCTGATCGCGGTGCAGGGTCTGGTTGCGTTGCCGTCGGCTCTGGCGAACCCTCGACCTGTTCAGGTCTACGGCCGACGCATGGAGGCACTGTTCATCCGAATGGATGTGAACGGTGACGGTCGCCTGGAATCGCAAGAAGTCAGGGGTCGGCCCTATTTCGAAAGACGCCTGCAACGCCCCGACTCAAAGGGCTATCTGCTGCTGAAGGATCTCAGACCGCTGACTCCCCATCCGAGTGGACGGAGGTTGCAGAAACGTTTCCATCAGGCTGATCGCAACGGCGATGGAAAGATTGACCGGCGCGAATGTCAGTCGCTGCCCTGGTTGAGCAGGAATTTTGTGAGCTTCGACCTCAACTCAGATGGTGGACTGACGCTGGAGGAGTTGTGGACTGTTCAGCGTTCACTTGCTCCGCGCCACTGATCCTTGACGGCAAGGGGACTCACCGGCGAGATCTGGTTCGACGGTTGAGCGCTTTGGCCGGATTGGACCGCTCCGCGCTCAGCAGTCTCATGCAGGATTTCACCAGGCGGAAACCTCCTGACACCAGAGCCAGAAGACCAGCCACAAGCAGCAGCGCGACCAGGATGACCGCCGCCAAACCGAGCAAAGCTTCCAGAAGCTGTCCAAGGCCTCGGATCAGATCAGCGATGGCTTCACTGACCACGACCATGGCGTCGATCTTCTGAGGCAGCCAGCTCAGCAACGCGAGCATCCCCGAGCCCAGGGCCAGAAGCAGAACACCCTCCAGCATCTGCCGGCCGATGGGCACAGCCCTTGATCGTGGTCGTTTGCTGAACACTCTCCGAGTTTTTGGCACAGCACCTAGCGATCTCAGGTTGGGAGAGTTCATGCCAGCGTCTCCGAAATGACCAGGTCACGACAGGAAACCGACAGGATCGGTGGGCAGCCTGATGCTGACGACCTGCACAGTCGGCTCAACGCAGTCGATCGGTTGTGGTGGGAGGGACTCCCCGCCATTCGAAGCATGAAGCGATCGCGCCATTCTGAGCTGTTCAGCTCAGAGGTCAACGCTCGGGATCACCTTGTGCAGGATCGCTGATCGGAGTTTCGCTGGTGACCTCAGACTCAGCCCCGGTCTCAGGCCTGGGAACCTGAACTTCAGGCAGAGGCAGAAGCAACCCCAGAACGCCCAGCACAATCACCGTGGCACCACCCAGCAGCGGAGCAGTGAGCCTCTGGATCAAGGGAATCCGTTCGACAAGATCCCGGCGCCGAAGTGGTTCATGCTGAATCGCCGGCCATGAGACACAGACACGCCCGTCACCGCGCAGGGCATCAAGGCAGCGCACAAGGTCGGCGAGCTGAGCATCATCAAGATGGATGGAAAGAGGCGGTATCTCCGCTTGGCCGCTGGTGAGATCAAGACGATGCTGAGTCCCATCCGGAACCATCCGAACCGGATCGTTCACTTCGCCGAGGGACTTACCCACCCCTGAAAGACGCAGACGCACATAGGGAATGACCACCTGCATCAGCGCTTCAAGATGTTCGCGCTTGCCCTCGAGCTCGGAGGCGCCGACGATTTTCAAACGCCAGCTGGAAACAATCCCGATGGCCTGATCTGCATGGCCTGCGGAGAAGTCCGGTAACCCCTCAACCTCGAGGCGGGCAGTGGTTTGGTCGTAGCGATAGGACTGTTTGAGCATCACCATTCACGGAGTGGGATCAAGAAGACTGGCGCGGAGACGATCCACTCCACCGGGGCCGGCGGCAAGAGCCAGTGTCAGAACCAGCTGTCTCTGCATCGGGTCTTCCGGTTCACTGCAGAGAAAGCGCTGAATCGCTCCACGTCGAGGATTCATCCGCTCCTCGATCAGATCGCGCAGGCGCTGATTCACCAGCGCCCAGCGCTGACGGGTGAGCTCTTGGGGCTCCCTGCTGGACAGGAGCTGATGCAGCATCGGATAAAGCCGGTCGGCCATCACACAAAGGATTCTGATCAACGCCTCGGTTTCCACGGCACTGAGCTGACCCCGTCGCGTGGAGCGTCTCAGCGGGTTGTGGCAGCGACGCTTCCAGAGCTCAACACGGTTGGGAAAGATCGTCTCGAATCCGAGCTGTCGAGTGGCCCAGAGCATGGCCTCCCCTCCATTCAGATCCAGTGATTCAACAGTGAGCAGCAGCAGGTCAAGGCGTTCGAGAGCACGTCGGCCAAGAACCGCTTCGGGGAGGGACGGATCAGGAGCCGCCGGAACAGTGACATCGGTCATGGCTGCGATGATGCCAGGGTTGAGGCCTTTGCGTCACCACCCAGTGGATCTTCGTCAGTTCATCCGTGATGTGCCCGACTTTCCCAAACCAGGAATTCTGTTCCGCGACATCTCACCGATGCTTCGCGATCCCGCTGGATGGAGTGCTGTGATGCAGCAGCTTGGCGCGGTCTGCGACCGCCTCAATCCGGACCTGATTGTGGGGATCGAATCCAGAGGATTCATCGTTGGAATGGCACTGGCAACCCACAGGAGACTTGGCTTTGTTCCTGTGAGAAAACCCGGAAAGCTTCCCGGCGATGTGACGGGAGTTGATTACACACTCGAATACGGCAGCGATCGACTTGAGATCCAGAGTGATGCGCTTGCCGATGGCGCACGCGTCCTGCTGGTTGACGATCTGCTGGCGACCGGAGGGACCGCTGCAGCCAGTGCCGAACTGATACAGAAGGCAGGAGGCAGTCTGGTGGGCTGCGGATTTGTCGTTGAGCTGGCTGAACTGAGCGGACGCGAGCGGCTGCCTGAAGACCTTCCGATCGAATCGCTCATTCGCTACGACTAACAACCGAGACAACCCTGAGGCTGCACTGAAGGCACTCCCTTCAGTCCTGCTGGGATTGCCAATCCAGAACCTCCTGGTACTGCGTGAGGTTGAGCAGACCGAAGCTCCAGAGCACGACAGGGAGGGGAGCCTGCTCAAGATGGGCCTGACGGATCCCCAGATTGATTGCGTTTTCGCTCAGTCCAAGCCTCTGCTGAAGAAAGGCGATCAGGGCGCGGGAGGCCACCGGCTGAGGATCACTGCTGATGACCATGCCCTGTGCAGCAAGGCGCTCACTCTGACAGTGGTTTCAAAAAGGTGCCCGGACCATCGGTCATCGCGGACAGAGTGAGGCGGCGGATCCAGCCCACATGCCTGAGCATGAGCAGCGCCAGACGTCGGAAGGGCATCAAAAGAGGGTTCCGATTCGAAAAGAAACGGATGAGCAGGTCTGTCGACAGGAGAACCCCGGCGAGATCGAATTGTCGCTGACGGGAGTAATGCCTGGCCAGCATCCTCGGGGCAAGATCACCCCTGCGCAGTGCTTCAGTGAGATTCAACAGAACGCTGACATCACGCCAGCAGAGATTCAGACCCTGTCCGCCGACGGGATGGCATCGATGTCCGGATTCTCCAACCAGAAGCAGCGGTCCCTGATGCAAACGGGGAGCCAGACTCAGCTCAACGGAAAAAGCACCTGGATCATCCAGCAGCTCAGCAACGCTCAGACCTTGGGGAAGAATTTCATCCAGGGCTGATGCCATCTCGGCTGCGGAATAGGCAGCACGGTCACGACATCGATTCAGGGGCCCGCTCCAGACCACCTGATAGGCATCCCGCCCGAGAGGCAGGACTGCAAGCGGCCCTTCCGGGCGGAACAGTTCGTAGGCACAGTCGGGTTCGGCGCCTGAGAGACGCACCTTTGCAGTCAGACAGCCCTGTTTGTAGGTGTGGGACCAGAACGGCACCCTGGCGGAACGGCGAAGCGTGGATCGCGGACCATCGGCAGCGACAGTCCATTCAGGTGATCCGGAATCAACTGAGCCTTTTCCGGCAGAGTCAACACCGAGCTGGAGGTCAACCCGAGGGGAGCTGTGCAACTGCGCCAGCAGAAGAGACATCAGCGGTCGGTGATCAAGAATCCAGCCGATCGCATCAGAACAGCGATTCGGCCGTCGCAGATCGCGAAGGCTGAACCAGGCCGTGAGTTGCAAGGCACAGTCGTCGAGGCGCAGGACCCGAAAAGGTTCCAGTGCATCCGACAGCGATTCCCAGAGACCAAGCGACTGGAGAAGCCTCCTGGATGAATGGGTGATTGCATAAGCACGACTGCGCTCCAGCAGCATGTCGTCGTTCATGCGATCAATCAGGACCACATCAAAGCCCTGTTGGGCAAGTCCCAGCGCCAACATCGCTCCTGTGGGACCGGCTCCGACAATGCGAAACCGACTGGAGGTTGCGGTGACAACGGAATCTCGAAACTGAGGGTCTGCTGTCACCACATCAAAATCAGCCGATGCCGAGGAGTCCACGGGTGAAAGCTTCGCCACCCAGAGCAAATTCCGTGGCCAGCAGAGCAACAAAACCGAGCATGGCCATCCGGCCGTTCAGCATTTCAGCACGCTCGTGGAAGCCCCAGCCACTCTCGGTGTCCACCACTTCCATGCGGGGTTCTGTGGCAAAAGCATTGAGTCGTCCACCGTCTTCAGTGGTGACAGTGGCGCCGCGGATGCCGGGAGCGTTGGAAGGAACCTGAGACATGATCAACCTGACTTCTTTACACAGCGTAACGCATTATTAAGAACTTTTACGCAACCGCATTCTGCAGAGATCCTCAAATGCCGGTCTGAGCAGAAAGGGATATTCACCAACCCAGAGCCTGAGCTGCGGCAGCCATGCATCGGTGAGTGCACCGACACTCGAAAAATCCTTGCGCTCACTGAGAACGATGCAGCGAATCAGAACCCCCGGCCGAATGGCCGAATGCGTCTTGGCCATTGGAAAACTGACTCTTCCCAGGTAGCCGTCTTCATCAGCGAGTTCAAGAATCAGCCAGGTTCTGCGGTTCTCAACCAGTTCAAGTCGTCCGCTGGCATCAGCTTGCTCGCGCTGATTCTCCACCCGTTCCCTCGTATAGGCCTCGATCACCTCCCCCTCGAACAGAGCGGCCGCTGGGTATCGGCGCAAAGAGGCATTTCTGCGACCTGCTTCGAGAATCGGCCCCCACAGGATGTAGAGCAGCAGAACCACACCAGCCACGAGCCAGACGGAACCCCAGCGATTGAAGGAAAGGCTCTGACTGATCAGCAGTGTGATCACACCGCCGATCCCTGAGATCAACAGGCGCTGCAGGATCTTGCGTGGATCTCCAAGGGCGAACCTGAACTGGGTGCCGGTCGCCACAGCCGGAATCAACGTCTGCAGCTCGCCTGGCCGGAGTGGAATCAGCATGGAGAACTCAGATCAGCCTCTCCAGGCCGTAGACGAGTCCTGAAAGCTGTCTCACCTTGCGGACGCACAACAGAACTCCGGGCATGTAGGCAGCGCGGTCAATGGTGTCGTGGCGAAGCGTATAGGTCTCACCCGGCGCACCGAACATCACCTCCTGGTGAGCCACCAGTCCCGGCAGACGCAGCGAGTGCAGACGCAGACCGCTGGGGCGTTGACCGCCGCGACTGCCCTCGAGCGACTCATGCTCATCAACCTCCGCGGCGTTGAATGACTTGCCGAGCTCCTCCATCAGCTCCGCGGTTTTGATGCAGGTCCCACTGGGAGCATCGGCCTTGCGGTTGTGATGCAGCTCGGTGAGCTCGGCATGGTCATAGAACCGTGCCGCTGCAGCAGCGGCCTGCTGGAGCAGCACCATGCCCACGGAAAAATTGGGAATCACAGCGCCTCCCACCGAGGCTTTCTCCGAGAAACTCTGAAGATCCTTGAGCTGCTCAGGGGAAAGACCTGTGGTGCCGATCACGGGGTGCACGCCGTAGGCGATGGCTGCTCGGGTGTTCGCGTAAACCACGGATGGATGGGTGAAATCCACCATCACAGCCCCTTTCCCAGGACCGGCATCCCGAACCGCCTGACTTGTGGCACAGAGGCAGCCCTCCAGATCTGCCGTCACGGCCACCTCCAGAGCACCAAGGCCCAGCAGTTCACCGATGTCGGCACCTTCCTTTCCAGGTGTCGTGTCGACAGCCCCCACCAGATGACAGTCCGTCGAGGACTGAACGGCGCGGATCACCTCGGCACCCATGCGCCCCAGCGCTCCGGTGACCAGGACAGGGATCGACTGATTCTCAGCAGCGCTCATGCCAGGGGGTGCCTCTCGTCAGAGCCTATGGGCAGGTCGAGTTGTAACACCGCGAGAAAACATGCGCGTAGAACTGCTCCTCGCCGTAAAGTTCGTTACACAGCTCAACGTGCGCCGATGTTCACACAGGTTCGCTCCGCCAATCGCCGCGTGGCTCCTGTGGAGGGTCAGAACCACAAATCCGTCATGAAGGCGGTCTATGTGGTGCTCGAGCCTCAGTACCAGAACGCACTCACCCAGGCGGCCACTGCTCTGAATGCCAGTGGCGGGGATCTGGGCATCGAACTCAGTGGCTACCTCATCGAGGAACTGCGCGACGACACCAACTACGAAGACTTCAAACACGACGTCTCCGAAGCGGATGTGTTCATCGCCTCACTGATCTTCATCGAAGATCT
Source organism: uncultured Synechococcus sp. (assembly GCA_964459855.1). Lineage (GTDB taxonomy): Bacteria > Cyanobacteriota > Cyanobacteriia > PCC-6307 > Cyanobiaceae > Synechococcus_C. Next base: position 13,696 of record CAYWOE010000002.1, read on the forward strand.
GGCTCAGAAGGTCGTGGACGCCGTCACACCGCATCGTGACCGTCTCAAGGCCGCCGTCGTCTTCCCCTCCATGCCGGAGGTGATGCGCCTCAACAAACTGGGCAGCTTCTCGATGGCTCAGCTCGGACAGAGCAAGAGCGCCATCGCGGGTTTCATGAAAAAGCGCAAGGAGGCAGGAGGCGCCGGCTTCCAGGACGCCATGCTCAAACTCCTGAACACGCTTCCCACTGTCCTCAAGTATCTCCCTGTTGAAAAAGCGCAGGATGCGCGCAGCTTCATGCTCAGTTTCCAGTACTGGCTGGGTGGAACACCGGACAATCTGCGCAATTTCCTGTTGATGCTGGCGGATAAATATGTCTTCCCGGTGGAGGACGGAGAGCAGCGTCCTGTCATGGACGTTGCGGACCCGGAGGTCTTCCCTGATCTCGGCATCTGGCATCCACTCGCACCGTCGATGTTCGAGGACCTCAAGGAGTACCTCAACTGGACATCAAGTCGAACGGATCTGTCCGAAGCAGCTCTCAAAGGCCCGGTGATCGGGCTTGTGCTGCAGCGCAGTCACATCGTCACGGGAGACGACGCTCACTACGTGGCCACGATCCAGGAGCTCGAGTTCCGCGGAGCCAGGGTGATTCCTATTTTCTGCGGTGGTCTCGATTTTTCGAAGCCCGTCAACGCGTTTTTCTACGACCCCCTCAATTCCGATCAACCTCTGGTGGACGGCATTGTTTCGCTCACCGGCTTCGCCCTGGTCGGCGGTCCTGCCCGTCAGGACCATCCGAAAGCGGTCGAGTCACTGAAAAAGCTCAACCGCCCCTACATGGTGGCTTTGCCCCTCGTCTTCCAGACCACTCAGGAGTGGGAAGACAGCGACCTCGGGCTGCACCCCGTGCAGGTTGCACTTCAGATTGCCATCCCCGAACTGGACGGTGCGATCGAACCGATTGTTCTCTCCGGCAGAGATGACGCCACCGGCAAGGCACACACACTCCAGGATCGTGTTGATGCCATCGCCGAGAGAGCGATCCGCTGGTCGTCACTGCGAATCAAACCGCGTGTCGACAAGAAGCTGGCGATCACGGTGTTCAGCTTCCCACCCGACAAGGGCAATGTCGGCACCGCGGCCTACCTCGATGTCTTCGGATCCATTCATCGCGTGATGGAGGAGATGAAAGCGAAGGGGTATGACGTGCAGGGGCTTCCGGCGACTCCCCGCGCCCTGCTCGAAGCTGTGATCAACGATGCCGATGCCATGCAGGGTTCGCCTGAGCTTTCCATCGCACACCGGATGAGCGTTGAGGAATATGAGCGACTGACCCCCTATTCCGAACGCCTGGAAGAGAACTGGGGCAAGCCACCCGGCAACCTCAACAGCGACGGTCAGAACCTGCTTGTGTTCGGCAGACACTTCGGCAATGTGTTCGTCGGCGTTCAGCCCACCTTCGGCTACGAAGGTGATCCCATGCGCCTGCTCTACTCGCGCAGTGCCAGTCCTCACCATGGATTTGCTGCTTATTACACCTACCTGGAGAAGATCTGGAAAGCGGATGCGGTGCTGCATTTCGGCACCCACGGGTCACTGGAATTCATGCCCGGCAAGCAGATGGGGATGAGCGAAACCTGTTATCCAGACTCACTGATCGGATCGCTGCCGAACCTCTACTACTACGCAGCCAACAATCCTTCTGAAGCCACCATCGCCAAACGACGTGGTTACGCCTCAACAATCAGCTATCTCACTCCTCCGGCGGAGAATGCAGGGCTCTACAAGGGCCTCAAGGAACTCGGAGAGCTGGTCGGTTCCTACCAGCAACTGCGTGAGGGTGGCCGAGGCGTTCAGATCGTCAACACGATTGTGGAGACTGCACGCCAATGCAATCTCGATAAGGATGTCGACCTTCCTGGAGAGGATGCCTCCTCACTCGACCTGGATGGACGAGACTCCCTTGTGGGTGCCGTCTACCGGCAACTGATGGAGATCGAGAGCCGTTTGCTTCCCTGCGGTCTCCACACCATCGGCAAACCTCCCACCGCTGAGGAGGCAGTCGCCACCCTTGTGAACATCGCTGCTCTCGAGCGAGACGAGGATGAACTTCGCTCGCTACCGGGCCTGCTGGCTGAATCGCTTGGGCGAACGATCGAAGACGTTTACAAGGGCAACGACAACGGAGTGCTTGCCGATGTTGAACTCAATCGCACCATCACTGAGACATCACGTGCGGCAATCTCAGCCATGGTCCGATCCGTCACAGGCAGTGACGGCAGGGTCAACCTGCGCAGAAACTGGACATGGTTGAGCGACCTGATCAAGCGTGCCGGCTTCAAGCTGCCTTCCCCCTGGTTGAAAGCCTGCAGATCAAATGGTTTCAGCGATGTTGATTCAACAGAGCTTGACCGTCTTTTCGGCTACCTGCGCTTCTGCCTCGAACAGGTCTGCGCTGATATGGAGATGGAGAGCCTGTTGAAAGCTCTCGACGGCGAGTACATCCTCCCTGGCCCAGGGGGCGATCCGATCCGCAACCCAGGGGTGCTTCCCAGCGGCAAGAACATCCATGCTCTCGATCCTCAGGCCATTCCAACCCGGGCTGCTGTGGCCGCCGCCAAAGGTGTGGTCGACAAACTGATCGAGCGCCAGCGCGAAGAGCAGGGTGCCTGGCCCGAAACAATTGCCTGCGTTCTCTGGGGAACGGACAACATCAAAACCTACGGTGAATCGCTGGCACAGATTCTCTGGTTTGTCGGTGTGAAGCCCATGCCTGACTCCGTGGGCCGGGTCAACAAGCTGGAGCTGATCCCCCTGGAGGAGCTTGGACGCCCAAGGGTTGACGTGGTGGTGAACTGCTCGGGAGTGTTCCGGGATCTGTTCATCAACCAGATGGCCCTGATTGATCAGGCCGTGAAAATGGCTGCAGAGGCCGATGAACCACTCGAACAGAATTTTGTGCGCAAGCATGCTCTCGAGCAGGCCGAAAAAGAGGGTGGAAGTCTGCGCGACGCGGCCTGCAGGGTGTTCTCCAATGCCAGTGGCAGTTACAGCTCAAACGTGAATCTGGCTGTGGAAAACAGCACCTGGGAAGAAGAGGGTGAGTTGCAGGAGATGTACCTGTCCCGCAAGACCTTCGCGTTCAATGCTGACAACCCCGGTGAGATGAACCAGAAGCGCGACGTGTTCGAGAACGTCATGAAAACTGCAGACGTCACGTTCCAGAATCTGGATTCCGCTGAAATCTCTCTCACGGACGTCAGTCACTATTTCGATTCCGACCCCACAAAACTGATCGCAGGTCTTCGCGATGACGGCAAGTCGCCCACCAGCTACATCGCCGACACCACAACCGCCAACGCCCAGGTGCGTTCCCTGAACGAGACGATCCGTCTCGACTCACGCACCAAACTTCTCAACCCGAAGTGGTACGAGGGAATGCTCGACTCGGGCTATGAGGGTGTGCGTGAGGTGGCGAAGCGCCTCAATTTCACCCTGGGCTGGAGTGCCACCAGCGGATCGGTGGACAACTTCGTCTACGAGGAAGCCAATGAGACCTTCATCAACGACCCGGAAATGCGCAAGCGACTTCTGGATCTGAATCCCAACAGTTTCCGCCGCATCGTTGGGACCCTTCTCGAGGTACACGGTCGTGGTTACTGGGAGACGTCCGATGAAAACATCGAACAACTCCAGGACCTCTATCAGGAAGTTGAGGATCGGATCGAAGGCGTCACAACCGCTGAATCCTGAGGTCCACAGCAGCTCGGAACTGCATCCAGTGTTTTTAAGCCGGTGGCAGAGCACCGGCTTTTTCATACCCCGATGATCCCGCTCAGAGCGGCCGTTCACAGCGATCAAGGCAGAGCTGATCCAGCGAGGCACGGTTGGTGATCTTCAGGCGGTAGCGGGCCCAGATGCGATAGACGGCATCCACCAGCGGACCGAGCAGCGGCCAGCTGGTGGGGGCATACAGCCAGCCGAGGCCGATCAAGCGATAGGCCTCTCTGAACACCGCAACGTCGGTGAGCACAGTCCCATCCGCCTGAATGGCATGAATCCTGGCCATCGCCTGGCGGTAACTGATACCCGACCAGTCCTCGGGACAGTAATCCGCTGCATCGATATCGATGAAACGGATCGATTGCTCACGATCCCGTCGACGCAGAAACGTCACTTCACGGACGCAGAGTGGACATCCTCCATCAAAGAGAAGGGTGAGCTCAGGTTGCGTGCTCATGGATGCCGTACGAGGGCATCTGTTTTAGCCAGATCATTGATGAGCATCGCCATCACAAAAATGCTGGCGTGACACTGCAGCGGCCATGGTCACGACCTGGCTGATCGGGCCCACATCGTGGACCCGAACAACATGCACCCCGGCCTCCACCGCCCTGGCGCAGACGGCAGCAGTGCCCCAGATCCTGGCTTTGGCACGGGGCTGATCAAGAACCGCACCAATGAAACGTTTTCGAGATGGTCCCAGCAGCAGAGGGATCCCATCCCTCTGCAGATCTTCCAGTTTTTGGATCAACTGAAGATTCTGATCATTGGTCTTGGCGAAGCCAAGCCCTGGATCCCAGATCAGCTGTTCGCGGCGCAGTCCGGCCCGGACAGCGCGATCGCTGCTGAGCCTGAGTTCCTGCAGGACTCCGGCAACAACACCCTGATCGCCGTAATCAGTGCAGTCATCCATGCTGCGGCTGTCCCCTCGGCTGTGCATCAACACATAGGGACAGCCCCGATCGGCGACCAGACGCAGCATGGCCGGATCCCGCCTGCCTCCACTGACATCGTTGATCCAGTCGGCGCCGGCATCCAAGGCAGCTCTGGCAACCGGAGCAAGAAAGGTGTCCACCGACAGAATCGCCTGCGGATGTGTGGCCCGAATGTTCTCAAGCGAGGGAAGCAACCGTGCGATCTCCTCATCAGCACCAACATCACGAGCACCGGGCCTTGTGCTCTGAGCACCGAGATCGAGCACCTGAGCTCCCTGCAGCAGCTGACGCGACGCCTCGTTCAAGGCCAGATCCAACCGGTTGAAGCGTCCTCCATCACTGAATGAATCCGGGGTGAGATTGATCACCCCCATCACGGCTGGGCGATCGCCCCAGCAATCCGGAAAACGCATTGCTGATCAGGAGACCTGATAGTTGGCGATGCGAGCGAAGCTTTCCGGGTCCAGAGAGGCACCACCCACAAGCACCCCGTCGATATCGCTCATGCTCATGAGCTCGTCGATGTTGCCGGGTTTGACGGATCCGCCGTACTGAATGATCAGATCAGGCGCTCCCACCCAGCTGCGGATCAGACCACAGATGCGGTTCGCCTCTGACGACTCGCAGGTCTTGCCTGTGCCGATGGCCCAGATGGGTTCATAGGCAACAACGAGCCGGTTGGGGTCGAGCCCTTCAAGACCCTGTTCCACCTGGCGACGAATCACACGCTCGGCCTCACCGCGGCTGCGCTGTTCATCGCTTTCGCCGACACACACGATCGGGATCAGACCATGGGCCTGGGCTGAACGGGCGCGATGGTTGATCTGTTCATCACTCTCACTGAAGTATTTGCGCGGCTCGCTGTGACCAACAATGGCGTAGCGCACACCATGCTCCTCCAGCATCGAAGGGGCGATTTCACCTGTGAAAGCGCCCTGTGCCTCCCAGTGCACGTTCTGACTGGAGATCTCAACCCGTGACCCTGAACTCACTTCAGCCATGGTGCTGATTGCCGTGAACGGAGGTGCCACGACAAGTTCACGGTCATCGGGCGTGTCTGCGATCAGCGGCAGAAACGTGGTCAACCAGTCCCGGGTCTGGGCGCACGTCATGTGCATCTTCCAGTTTCCAGCAATCACCGGTTTGCCCACGCTTGCGTCCTCTGCGGCTCAGCAGCAGCCAACTTACGTTCCAACGCGAGCTGGAACGTCTCAGATCTTCGTGACGACAGCCTGATCTCTGCCCAGCTTCACGTGATCACCAGGGTTGAGCTGACGACCGCGCTGCGTGACAACGCAGTCATTTACAAGCACTTCCCCCGCCTGAATCAGCATCTTGGCCTCACCACCGGTGCCGACCCAGCCTTGCCATTTCAGGAACTGATCGAGGCGCATCGGTTCTGGAGGGCACAAAAGAGCATTGTTACTGTGACGCGATGCTGAAAACGTCCGAGGCAGGATTCCGCAGGCTGCTGCCGTTGCTCCGCCCGCATCTGCCCCAACTGAGCCTCGGACTGATCTGCATGCTCATATATGTGAGCAGCTTTCTGCTGCTGCTCAATCTCGCAGGAGCCCTTTTCCCGGCGCTGGGATCGCGCGACCTCGGCAGGGTTCTTGCACTGATCGGCCAGGGCGTGCTGATCTTCGCGATTCAGAAACTGGCTCAGTTCGGACAGGATTCTCTGCTGGCCGGACCTGCTCTTCAGGTGAGCAAAACTCTGCGCAGCCATCTGTTCAGCCGCCTGCAGACCGTTGAACTCGGGGCTCTTGAAAAGCTCTCTGCAGGCGATCTCACCTACCGACTCACCGAAGACGCCGACCGTGTGAGTGAAGTTCTCTACAAATCAATTCACGACACACTTCCGAGCGTTCTGCAGCTGCTGGCCGTACTGGGTTACATGCTCTGGCTGGACTGGAAGCTCACAGCGTCAATCCTGCTGCTAGCGCCACTGATCATCTGGTTGATCAGCCTGTTTGGTGCCAGGGTGATGGCCGCCACTGAACGCAGCCAGAAAAAAGTCAGTGAACTGGCCGGGCTGCTGGGTGAGGCGATCGAGGGGCTCCCGCTTGTGCGCGCCTTCGCGGCAGAGCCCTGGCTGCAAGGTCGGTTTGAAGATGAGATCGACCAGCATCGGCAGGCCAGGCACCGCACCTACAGCCTGGTGGCCCTTCAGCATCCGGTGGTGGGGATGATCGAAGTGGTGGGGCTCTTCTCAGTGCTGGGGCTGGCCGCCTGGCGAATTCAGAACGATGGTCTGAGCATTGCCGGGTTGAGCAGTTACCTCACCGGTCTGGTTGTGCTGATTGACCCGATTGCTCACGTCACCAACAACTTCAACGAATTTCAGCAGGGTCAGGCCTCATTGCGCCGGCTGCGCCAGATCGAACAGGAACCGCAGGAATCGGCGGATCCCGTTCCAGCCTTGCCGATTGGCCGTCCTGCAGGACACCTGACTCTGAACCAGGTCTGCTTCGCTTACGGCAACGGCGAACCGGTTCTGCGTGACATCAATCTGAAGATCGAAGCGGGACAGGTGGTCGCACTGGTCGGCCCCTCCGGTGCCGGGAAAAGCACGCTTTTCTCACTGCTGCTGCGTTTCAACAGCGCCCAGTCAGGAGCGATCGAACTGGACGGAAAAAACCTGGCAAAGGTGAAAGCGCGTGAACTCAGACAGCAGGTTGCCCTCGTTCCCCAACGCACAACAGTGTTCTCCGGCAGCATCGCCGAGGCCATCCGTTTCGGTCGATCAGCCAGCCATGAACAGCTGATCGGGGCTGCCCGTCTGGCCAACGCCCACGACTTCATCATGGCCTTGCCGGATGGCTACGACACGAAACTCGAGGAGCGGGGCACCAATGTCTCCGGTGGACAGCTGCAGCGCATCGCCATTGCGAGAGCCGTGCTGGGCAACCCTGCGGTTCTGCTTCTTGACGAGGCCACCAGCGCTCTGGATGCCGAAGCGGAGGCTGCTGTTCAACTTGGACTGCGTCAGGCCATGAACGGCCGCACAGTGCTGGTGATCGCACACCGCCTGGCAACGGTGCAGGAAGCTGATCAGATCGTGGTGCTCGACCATGGGCAGATCAGCGAACGAGGCAGCCACGATCAGCTGATGGCGAACGACGGTCGCTATCGAGATCTGTGTGAACGCCAGATGATTCGCGATGGACGCAGCTAAATTGCGATCGATTCAGAACCCTTTCAATGACCGCTACACCTGGAGAAAACCCTGTACTTACTTTTGAGGGCAAGCGGTATGACCTCAATCAGCTTCCCGAGGATCTGAAGGAACTGGTGCGCGGAATGCAGGTTGCCGATGCGCAACTGCGGATGCATGAAGACACCCTCAAGGTGCTTGCGGTGGGACGCCAGTCGATGGCGATGCAGCTGAATGATCGTCTCAAGACTGTGACTCCGCTTCCCGATCAGGGCTGAGCCCTCAGACACCTCTGAGAGTTGAAGACTCCAGCCCTGTGGCAGGGGAGGTTCAACTCTCAATCATCAAGGAGAAATCATCAACCGATCACTCAGTCGGTGGATTCGGCCGTGTCGGGAAAGTGATACCGACGGGTGAGTTCAAACACCGTTCCTGAAAGCAACAGCAGAGCGATCAGATTGGGAATCGCCATCAGGCCGTTGAGTGTGTCCGCCACACCCCAGACAACACCGCGGTCACCCACCAGCGAACCGATCACGACCACTGCGACCCAGACACCCCTGAAGGGCAGAATCGCCTTGACGCCGAAAAGATATTCGGTGCATCGCTCTCCATAGAAACTCCAACCGAGAACGGTGGTGAAGGCGAAAACAAGCAGTCCGAAGGTGACGATCCAGCCGGATCCGTTCAGTGCTTCATTGAAAGCAGCAATGGACAGCTCGGATCCGGACAGTCCACCAGCTGCGATGCCGCTGACCAGAATCACCAGCGCGGTGAGTGTGCAGATGATCATCGTGTCGATGAAGGTGCCGAGCATCGCCACCGTGCCCTGACGGACAGGATCATCGGTACGGGCAGCCGCATGGGCGATGGGTGCACTGCCCAGACCCGCTTCGTTGGAGAAGATCCCGCGCTTGAATCCCATCAGGATCACCTGAGTGAGTGTGCCGGTGGTTGCCGCCTGTCCGGTGAATGCATTGCTGAAAATGCTCGCGAAGGCATCACCGACATTGCCGATGTTGGCGAGAAGAATGATCAGACACGCCAGCACGTAGGCGATCGCCATGAACGGCACAATCGCCGAGGCGGCCTTGGAGATCCGGCGCACACCTCCGATGATCACGGCGAACACGAGAGCCCCGAGCACCAGAGCTGTCACTTCCCGGGGTATTCCCAGTCCGAGCAGGGCACTGGACACCTCGAAGCACTGGACACCGTTGCCGATTCCGAAACCGGCGAGCATGCCGAACAGAGCAAACACACCACCAAGCCAGACCCAGCGGGGGCCCAGACCGTTGCTGATGTAGTACATCGGCCCGCCGACGTGATGACCCAGCTCATCAACCTCGCGGTAGTGAACCGCAAGAACCGCCTCTGCATATTTGGTCGCGATGCCGAAGAAGGCGATCAGCCACATCCAGAACACCGCGCCCGGACCACCGATGGCGATGGCACCAGCCACACCGGCGATGTTGCCGGTGCCCACCGTGGCCGCCAGCGATGTCATCAAGGCCTGAAAGGAACTGATGTCGCCCTCGGCCTTCTGATCCGAAGGCGCCAGCATCATGCGCACGCCATAGGGCAGACGCAGGATCGGCATGAAACGCAGGCCGACCATCAGCAGCACACCCGTCACGGAGATCAGACCAACGGTGGGCCACCCCCATGCGAAGGAACTGATCGGACCGTTGATGGAGGTGACGATGCTGTCGAAGCTTTGAGCAGCAGTGGCGAGAGGGGGAATCACAGTGCGGTCAGATCGGTGAACTGGAAGACCTGCAGCGTGTCGGATCCATCTGAATCCTTGGAGCGGATGGCCCGGCGTTCGAGCACCCAGCTTCCCTGCTCGCCCAGAGGTACGAACGTGTCTTCGAACTGACTGGAGGGGCCTTTTTCTTCACCACTGGCAGGGTCTGCGTACTGGCTGGAGTAATCACGACTCAGGTAGCCCGAGCCCGTGTCTGTGGTGCTTCCGGTGTGAATCGTGACCACGGTGCCGTGGATATGTCGGTGAACCATGGTCACCACATCGCCTTTGATGCGGTAGCGATCACCTTCACCCTTGCCTCCGATCAGGACCTCAAGACCCTCATCGGTGCTGTCACCTGCGGTGAACGTGTTGGCTCCATGCACCTGATCGAAGGAGCGACGAACGCGGTGAATGGCGACTTCCCAGAGCTGGGAGGCGATCGCCTTCTCCACCTCGGCATCATCAACACCTTCAACCTTGGCCTTCAGATCAGCGCCGATCTGAAAACGTCCCTCAACGCGACGGTCGCCCTGCTCCCAGATACAACGGCCCCGGTAACCACCGAATCCGGGTTCCCAGGTGTAGCGGTTCTCATAGGCGGCTCGAAAGGCATCCCGGCAGTCACTGCCGGGGGCGACGTCGGGAATGCTGGTGACAGTCACTTGAGGAATGGATGCTGCCGCGACACTACCGGGCCTGAGCCTGTTGATGAACATCCTGAAGGGCATGGATATCAAACGTCTGCGATTGCAGTGCCTCAATGCCCTGAACCGCAGACCGTGCTCCGGCCAGCGTGGTGAGGGTCGGCACGGAGTAATCGAGAGCAGCACGCCGCAGATAGCGATCGTCATGGGCGGCCTGACGACCGATCGGGGTGTTGATCACAAGCTGCACAGAGCCGGAACGAATCAGGTCTTCGATGTTCGGGCGCCCTTCATGAACCTTGAGCACCGACTGCACCTGAAGACCGGCCTCAGTGAGGGTGGCGGCTGTCCCAGCCGTGGCTGTGAGTGAGAAGCCCAGATCGAGCAGACGCTGGGCAACAGGAACCAGGGCCGGTTTGTCCCGGTCATGGGTGGACAGGAAGACGGTGCCCTGCGTCGGCAGCGCGTCGCCAGCCGCCAGCTCCGCCTTCGCGTAGGCCATCCCGAATTTCGGCGCCCAGCCCATCACCTCTCCGGTGGAGCGCATTTCAGGACCCAGAAGCGAATCGGAGCCAGGAAAGCGCCGGAACGGAAGCACAGCTTCCTTGACCGCTTGCAGCGGTGGAGATGGCTCCAGGCTGAGGCCGATGTCTGCGAGGGTCTCCCCTGCCATCAGACGGGTGGCGATTCTCGCCAGCGGCACACCGGTGGCCTTGGCAACGAACGGAACGGTTCGTGATGCACGCGGATTCGCTTCGATGATGAACACTCGCTCCTCACCGGTCCGGGTCCGCTGGACCGCGAACTGAAGATTGATCAGCCCCTGAACCTGAAGGCGCAAGGCGAGGGCCTCGGTCCATGCACGGATTGTGGTGAGTGCGTCATCTCCGAGAGACACCGATGGCAGGCAGCAGGCGGAGTCGCCTGAGTGAATTCCTGCAGGCTCGATGTGCTCCATCAGGCCCCCGATCACCACCACACCATCTCGATCACAGAGAGCATCAACATCCACCTCGATGGCGTTCTGGAGGTATTGATCAATGAGCACCGGATGATCCGGCTCCACCTGCACCGCCTCGCTCATGTAGCGGTTGAGCTCCTGCTCGTCATGAACGACCTCCATCGCCCGTCCCCCCAGCACGTAGGAGGGACGCACCACCACCGGATAACCCACGGTGTCGGCAACCGCACGTGCTTCATGCTCGCTGCGGGCAAGGCCGTTGCGCGGTTGGCGGATCTCAAGTTCACGCAGGATCGCTTCGAACTGCTCACGGTCCTCGGCGCGATCGATTGATTCGGGCGAGGTGCCCCAGATGCGCGTACCTGTGGCCCGACCTGCTGGTGAATTCAGCCAGCGCAACAGGGGCATCGCCAGCTTGAGCGGCGTCTGGCCACCGAACTGAACAATCACTCCCTCCGGACGTTCCGCCTCGATCACATTGAGAACATCCTCAAAGGTGAGAGGCTCGAAATACAACCTGTCACTGCTGTCGTAGTCAGTGGAAACCGTCTCGGGGTTGCTGTTGAGCATCACCGTGGCGAAGCCACGATCCTGCGCCGAGAAGGATGCGTGGCAACAGCAGTAATCGAATTCAATTCCCTGGCCGATTCGATTGGGGCCTCCCCCCAGAATCATCAGCTTGCGCCTGTGCTCCTCTGACACTTCCGTGGCCGGAGGCTCCACGATCAAGTTCCCAGCTTCATCCAGGCGGGACGCCGCCCGCTCGTAGGTGGAGTAGTGATAAGGCGTGGTTGAAGCGAATTCAGCCGCACAGGTGTCCACGGTCTTGAACACAGGGCGAATGCCGAGTTTGAGCCGTGCTTCGCGCACATCAAGATGATCCGATGAGGTGAACCAGGCGATCTGACGATCGGAGTATCCGAGCTGCTTGAGCCTGAGAAACTGTTCGGCGGTGATCTCCGACAGTTGCCTGCCCTGAAGCAGTTCGGATTCCGCCTGGATCAGCACGCGCAGCTTCGCCAGGAACCATGGGTCGATCCGACTGAGCTCGTGAATGTCCTCATCCGAGCGTCCGGCAACCATCGCAGCACGCACGGTGAGGATCCTTTCAGGCGAGGGCGTCCGCAGGGAGCGCTCGAGCTCAGATGCTGTGAACTCGGGTTCAGCACGATCCCCACCCCAGCCGGAGAGTCCGGTCTCAAGGGAACGCAACGCCTTCTGAAACGACTCCTCGAAACAGCGTCCGATGGCCATGGCCTCACCCACGGATTTCATCGCTGTGGTGAGCACCGCAGGCGAGCCCCTGAATTTCTCAAAGGCGAAGCGAGGAACCTTGGTGACGACGTAGTCGATCGTTGGTTCGAAACAGGCGGGTGTCTTGCCGGTGATGTCATTGAGGATTTCGTCGAGGGTGTAACCCACTGCAAGACGGGCCGCGATCTTGGCGATTGGAAATCCGGTGGCCTTGCTTGCCAGAGCGGATGAGCGGCTGACGCGTGGATTCATCTCGATGACCACCACCTCACCATCGGCCGGGTTGATGGCGAACTGGATGTTGCTGCCGCCGGTGGCCACTCCGATCTCACGGATGATGGCGATGGACTGGTCCCTCAGGCGCTGATATTCACGGTCCGTGAGGGTCTGTGCCGGAGCAACCGTGATCGAATCACCGGTGTGCACACCCATCGGATCGAGGTTCTCGATGCTGCAGACGATCACCACGTTGTCGGCGAGATCACGCATCACCTCCAGCTCGAACTCCTTCCAGCCGAGAAGCGACTGTTCAATCAGAATCTGGGAGACAGGGCTGGCATCGAGCCCGGTTTTGCAGATCGAGGCATATTCCTCCGGGTTGTAAGCGATTCCACCTCCGCTGCCACCGAGGGTGAAGGCAGGGCGAATGATTCGCGGATAGGTGCCGATGGCGGCTCCGACGGCCTCCGCCTCCTCCATCGATGAAGCGATTCCCGAGGGACAGACCTTCACTCCGATCCGTTCCATCGCCTGCTTGAACAGCAGGCGGTCCTCCGCTTTGCGGATCGCCTGCAGATCAGCACCGATCAACTCAACCCCGAAGCGCTCCAGCGTGCCGTTCTCTGCCAGCGAGACAGCGAGGTTGAGAGCGGTCTGGCCGCCCATGGTGGGAAGCAGAGCATCAGGACGCTCCTGCTCGATCACCCTGGCGACCACCTCAGGAGTGAGTGGTTCGACATAGGTTCGATCCGCCATGTCCGGATCGGTCATGATCGAAGCAGGGTTGGAATTGACCAACACAACTTCGTATCCCTCAGCCCGAAGTGCTTTGCAGGCCTGGGTTCCGGAATAATCGAACTCACAAGCCTGACCGATCACGATCGGCCCTGAACCCAGCAGAAGAATGCGACGAAGATCGTTCCGCCGGGGCATGGGCGTTCTCTCAGCGGCCAAACCTTTTGAGTCTCCCACGCAGCCCCGTGTGGACATGCGTCTGTTCAGCGGCAGGTGCCCGGCAGTCGCTAGCGTTGAGGGTCAGGAGAACGATTGACAGTCATGAGTGAGCTCCAGCGTCTGAAAGGGCTGCTGCCCCCGGAGATGCAGAGCTGGGTGTTCATCGAGGCAGCTGCCGCCGTTGAGCCTGCGCTGATCACACTCGAGGAAATCGGCCGGGATGAGGTTGAGATCCAGGTTGATCTCGATGCCTGGGACAACCTGGCGCTGGATCATCGCAATCTTCTGTTCTGGCACGAGGTTGGGCGGATTCAGAACGACACCATTCCCCGCGATGGCTGGGAGATGGCAGCGCTTGCCATCGGCCTGGGCGGCGCCATCGGTGAACTCTGGGTGCAGGACGGTCTGCTGTTGCTCATGGCCCTGGGTCTGTCAGGCTTCGCCGGGTATCGGCTCTATCTCAAGAACAACGCCGAAAAACGGCTTCGCGATGCGATTTCAGCTGACGAGCGTGCCATTGATCTGGCCTGTCGATTCGGCTACAGCGTTCCCAATGCCTACAAAAGCCTCGGGGGTGCACTGAAAGACCTGGTCGAGAAGACACGAAAGAAGAAAAAACGCAGTTTCTACGAAGATCGTCTGGAGGCACTGCGCAAGAGTGCTGGAAAGGCCCGGGCTGAAATGGCGCAGCAGCAGGGTTCCCGTCAGTCCGTCACCAGCGAAAACGTTTATGGATAGTGAAAAGCTTGCGGAACTCGCTGCCGATGCATGCGATGACCGCAAGGCGGTGAACATCCAGCTCATCCGTGTCGATGAGGTGTCGAGCCTTGCTGACTGGATGGTGATCGCCGGTGGTCAGAGTGATGTTCAGGTCAGAGCGATCGCAAGATCAGTTGAAGACCGTCTCGAGGATGAGGTTCGCAGATTGCCTCTGCGCAAGGAGGGGGTTAACGAAGGTCGATGGGCCTTGCTGGATTACGGCGAGGTGATCGTGCATGTGCTCCAGCCGGATGAACGTAGTTACTACGACCTTGAAGCATTTTGGAGCCACGGGGAACGACGTCCCTACCTAACGTCCAGAGCATCAGACGCTTAACAGGCTGTCCGGCATGGCTTCGAGCATCCCCTGCCCGGTTCCACCTGAGCAGAGACCTCAGGAGGAATTTGCCCAGTTCAGCCAGTCCTGGTTTTTTGCATGGCCATGCACGGCCCAGGTTGCACTGGATCGTGCCCTGCTGATCAGCTGGCTGCTGATTTCACCCATCACGGTCCTGGTGGCGAGCGGCAGCTGGACACTTCGTCACGATCCCGTGCGGCTGCTGATCGCCGGAGGTGTCTCCGCTCTTGTGATGCCGATGCTGCTGTTGATCCGGCAGTGGCTTGGCTGGACCTACGTGCACAAACGCCTGCTCTCGGAAAA
>CAYWOE010000003.1:0-25052 GCA_964459855.1 uncultured Synechococcus sp.
CCGACACCATTAGAGCTGTCAGGACTAAAAGAGCTTTCATTAAAGGTGAGTCTTTGTCTATTCGTAGCAAACTCAATTAAAAATACCAGAAATTTCTAAAGCCTATACGAAGTGGTATTCGCCGCTCTTTGCCTCCGAGGTGGTCCCTTTCCTGTGTGCATCTGCAACCCACGGCACTCATTTTAACTTTTTTCGATGGATATAGTCTAATTATATGGAACATATTATGTTCAGCCACCAAATATATTAATTTAAAAGCCAGTTGTGGCCGAGGTTCTCAGCGTTGTGCTGTTGCAGTGCGCTAAGTGCGATGTCGAGTGCTGGCCATCGGTAGATGCCGGTGTACATAGGATCGATCCAGCCACCACCTCCTGAGGATGTCGCGATGAAAGCGCTCTATCCAGGCAGCTTCGATCCTCTGACCCTCGGTCATCTTGATCTGATCGAGCGTGGCTCATCTCTTGTGGAGGAACTTGTGGTTGCGGTGCTTCAGAACCCTGGAAAATCGCCTGTCTTCTCACTGGATGAGCGTCTTCATCAGATCCGCGTTTCCACAGCCCATCTGGGCAACGTGTCCGTGAGCAGCTTTGACGGACTCACCGTGGACTGCGCCAGGTCCCACGGAACACGGCTGATCCTGCGCGGTCTGCGGGCGATGAGCGACTTTGAATACGAACTTCAGATCGCACATACCAACCGTTCCCTGGATCCTGATTTCGAAACGGTGTTTCTCAGCACCTCAGCTCACCACAGCTTTCTCAGCAGTTCCGTGGTCAAGGAAGTCGCCCGATTCGGTGGATCTGTTGAGCACATGGTCCCCGCGGTGGTGGCGGAGGACCTCATGAGGTTCTTTAATTCGGCTTTCCCCCACCCGCCGCGATGAGCGAGATCCGGTTCTCCGTACTCGACCAGCTCGACCAGCTCGAGGAGATCGTTCTGGAGGGAAGTCGCATTCCCTTCAGCGGCGGCAGGCTCGTCAATGAGCAGGACGCCGTTGAATTGCTGGATGCTGTTCGAGAGGCAATGCCCGCTCAGGTGGAGCAGGCTGATCAGCTGCTTCAGAAGCGGGACGAGTTCATTTCCACTGCCCGCACACAGGCCGACGAGATCGTCAACAAAGCCCAGCAACAGCGCGATCAACTTCTTGCCCAGGCCTCCATCCGTCAGGAAGCGGAACGCCAGGTCAACGAGATGAGAGAGCAGGTGCGTCAGCAGTGCGAACAGATGCTGCAGGGAGTTCGTCAACAGTCCGCTCAGATGGAGCAGGACATGCAGTCAAAACACGCCCAGCTTGAACAGCAGTTCGCAAGCCGACGTCAGCAGCTTGAGCAGGAGTCAATGCAACGTCGGCAGCAGCTCGATCACGAGGCCAATGAACTCAAGCGTCAGCTGAGCGAGCAGCACGAGCGCAATCGTCAGCAATCACTCCAGGAGCTCGAACAGATCCGTCTTGAAGGTCTTCGCTTGCAGAAGGAAGCCCAGGCTGAAGCGGAACGACTGCATCAGGATGCACTGCAGTTCCGCCAACAGACGCAGCAGCAGTGTGAAGCGTTGATTCAGCGCAGCCGCCAGGAGGCCGGCAACGTGCAGGACGGCGCAAACCGCTATGCCGAACAGACTCTCGGAGAACTCGAGCAGAGATTGAAGGAGATGGCTCAGGTTGTTCTGGCGGGTCGCCAGGAACTGGTGAAGATTCAGACGGGACGACAGGAGCCGGCAGAGACCGAGTCCAAGGACGGCAAGACTGTGCCGATCAGCCGAGCGCGCCGGGCCGCGTCAAGGGTGCGGCAGATGAGGGGCATGGGCTGAATCGCTGCACGGATCTCAGGATCTGACCCATCACGGTGTTGGGTCTGGCTGATCCATTGGAGATCATGCTGACGTACCTGGGTCCATCAACGGTCTGAAGATATCCGCTGATGCTTCGGACACCGCTGATGGTTCCTGTCTTGCCGCGGAACCGTCCGTCGAGCACGGTTCCGCGATAGAGATTGCGCAGTGTTCCCCTCCGACCGGCGATGGCCATTGACGCCTGGTAGTAGGAGGCAAAGGGATGTTGATCCATGCGCATCAGCAGAGCGGCGATCGTTCTGCTGGTGACCCGATTGTTTCTGGAGAGTCCACTGCCGTCAGCCACACGCAGCCCTGTGATCGGCAGCCCCTGCTCGTACATCCAGCGCTCGGTAGCCCGTGAGGCCGCTCTGACGTCCCACAGACCTGAGGCCTGGCGCATCAGCACCTCCGCCGTGAAGTTGTGGCTCTCCGTGTTGGCCAGACTGAGCAGCGCATGCATGGGCGCAGAAGTCTCCTCGTGCAGCACAAGTGCCTGCTGCTGTTGAGCTTCCATCTGTGTGATCAGCGGCTGTCCCCTCTGGATCCGAACCGTTCCACCGCGACGCAGCGCTTCTTTCTCGAACAGGCGCTGCAGACGCGCATAGGGATCGCTGACGGCACCACCAACGGCATTGCTGGTGAGTGCAAGACGGGTGATTGGAGCTCCATAGGCGTAACCACGATCAGCAGGGTGCCAGTCACTGGGCCACCAGTTGCTGCGGGGCTCCTCTCGAACCATCAGTTGCACGGTGCCGACGGAATCACCTCGAGCACCGCCCTGCCGCAGCGCTGCAAGCACGAATCGCTGAAGCCCGGCAATGCCTAGATCGGGATCGCCCTGTCCGTTCAGTTCCAGTGAACCGTCGGGATTCTGAATCAGACGGGTTCTCAGGCGGAAATCGGGGCCGAGACGATCGAGGGCGTAGGCCGTGCTGATCAGCTTCTGGTTTGAGGCAGGAATTCTCGGAACGGATCCGTTCACATCTCCGAGCAGATCACCATCACTGTTCAGAACAGTGACGGACCAGACTCTCGCTTCACCCCCCACATTGGCTCTGAGCGCCTGCTCAAGAGCCGGGCAGGTTCGAGCAGGCTGCAGCTGCGGCAACGGTTGCTCGGTCTGCGGAGGTGGGGGGCTGATCAACGGCATCACCTGCCTGGCAGCAACAGGCATCGCCAGGGGTGACAGCAGCAGGCCCAGGGCCAGAGAGGTGTTCTTCATTGCAGGGAGACTCCGCTCACAATTCCGTTGACCCGATAAAAGCGACCCTCGAGCTCCACCGGAGTTCCGACTTTCAGCTTGGTGCCGGCCATCACCACACCGCTGGAGGTGACATTGGCATCTCCTCTCAACACGAAACGGGCATCCAGCATGCCCTGGATGTCCCTGTTCGGGTCATCGGCGGTGACGACGCTGCCGTCAGGGAGAACAGAAGCAAGCTTGCGTCTGATGTCATCGACTCTGATCAGCTCCGCACTGCCAGCGGGTTGATTGCGAACGACCAGCGAGGTGCGACCGGATTCGAGAGCTTCGGTGATCAGTTGTTCAGGATCTGCTGCCGGGGTGTTGCGAACATCCACAGTGACCTCAACGGGTTTGACCGCCCCTGTGGCTCTGGCGACCGTGTTGCTGAGCTTCGGACTCCACAACACGCCTCCGAGTGCCACGAGCGCAATCACCACCGCTGCCGTATCGATGACGGAAAGCGATCGGAGACGATCAGAGAAGGCCATGGCAGTGGGATTGAGAAAGCAACACTAAAAGTGATGGCTCTGGGTATCAACCACGCAGATCATCGATGAAGCGGTCCATGGCACCAAGTTTCTGCTTCAGGCCATCGCCTGATCCCGTCAGAGCCTCATCGATCTGTTCCTGATCAGGCCTGGCCTCGAACTGCTGAACCCAGCGATAGCCATCTGGATCAAGTCGAAACAGCTCCCACTGTTTCTGGTGCTCCTGCATCAAGGCACCCTGCAGGAAGGGCTCCAGATGAAAGGCCGATTGCCAGGTGGACATGAAGCCTTTGCGTCTTGAGCGGGCAACGCTGCCGATCCCCACGGCAGCATCCTCGAGACGGCTGTTCAACAGAACCACCGGTTCGAACCACTGGCTGCAGATGGCTTCAACCGTTTCGTAATCACTGGGCTGGGCCCCAACGATCAGGAGCAGATCACCACGTCCTGCCCAGGCTGGATCGCGCTGCAACTGATTCAGATCAACGCAACAGTCGGCAAGCTCGGGACCGTCACGCTTGGCCAGGGCTGCAGCACCTGCATCCGGCCAGGCCAGCAGAAGACTGATCCCACTCTCACTCAGAGCCTGGGTCAGTCGCAGTGAAGGCCCAAGCAGACGCAGTCCCTCGAACTTCCAGGTGATTTGCCAGCGTCCGCGTCGTTTGGTCGTGAGCACCTCGGCCAGTGCGGCGAAGGTCCGCTGTTCTGCTTCGGATAAATCAGCGGGAAGAACGGCGCTCAACGGGTTAAGCCAGATCAATGTGGCGGAGCGTACTGCCGCTGCCCTGTCAACTGCTGCTCACGTCCTCCAGGCCGGCATGAAAACGGTCAACGATCCCATCGAGATCATCTGCGCTGATCCAGGGTCCGAGGCTGATTCTGACGCTGGATCGACGCAGCTCCGCAGGAAGACCCATGGCGGTCAGAACGGGGCTGTCGCTGTCTTTCCCTGAGGAACAGGCACTGCCGCTGCTGACGGCAAGCCCCCTCCGATCAAGGCTGCGAACGAGCTGACGCCCGGAAACAGGCTGACCTCGCTGATCTCTGACAAGCAGCGAAAGATGATGCGGAAGTCGATGCTCGGGATCACCGCAGACCACCAGCCGTTGATCGCTCAGCAATCGGTCACGCAGGACATCGCGGAGATCTGCGATCCCGTTGCCTGCTCTGGCGAGATGGTCAGGATTGCTGCGTTCGATCTGATCCAGTGCAGCGGACATGCCGGCAGCCAGAACAACGGATTCGGTCCCGCTGCGCAATCCTCCTTCCTGCCCACCGCCTGACAGCAGCGGTTTCAGTTCGCAGCGGAGTGATTCCCTGATCATGAGCAGGCCGATCCCTCGTGGCCCCCCGCACTTGTGGGCTGATGCACTCAGAAGATCAACAGGCAGTTGATTCCAGCTGGGAAGCCCCTGACTGAAGACCTGGGTGGCATCGGTGTGAATGAGAATTCCTCTCTTCCTGCAGGCTTCCGCAACATTCAGCAGAGGCTGAATGGTGCCGACCTCGCCCTGACCCCAGACAAGAGAAACGATCCTGGTGGGTGGTGCCAACAACTCATCGAGATGCTCCAGACAGATCCTTCCCAGGGGATCAACGGGCCACTCGATGACCTTCCATCCACTGCTTGAGAGCTGACGGGCAGCTCCGCTCACGGCGGGGTGCTCCACGGAAGAGATCACCAGTCGACCAGGAGAACCCAGCGCAGCAAGCCCGTGAAGAGCGAGATGCACGGATTCAGTTGCGCCAGAGGTGAACACCACGTCGTTGTGATCCGCACTGAGCTTTCCGGCGATCTCCGCGCGCGACCTTTCCAGGGCTTCGGATGCTTTCAGGCCGAAACCATGAAGACTTGAAGGATTGGCCCAGGACTGATCCTGGGTCTCGATCATGCGTTGCAGCACTCCTGGCCTGAGGGGTGCGGTGGCGCAGGCATCGAGATAGATCACGCTCGTTTCAGGGTTGACCATCGCGCTGAAGACGCGAAAGGGTGCGCTCCTCGAGCGATTCCGTGGCGATGTTGATCATCGAATCGAGTGATGTTGAGGCCAGAAAAGCCTGGACCCTCGACTGCGCTTCCTCTTCGCTGCAGGGATCAGCCGGTGCTGCGTCGACAGGCTGGTCCTGGATCTCATCAACGGAGGCCGCCTGCTGCGAAGGCACAAGCTCGGGGTTCAGAACACCATCGAAGACAGCGACAGCGGGCCCTGTCATGAACACGGAGGCGCCTGGTTTCTCCCAGCTGATCTGAAGAGGACCTCCCGGCAGCTGCACTGTGGCCTGGCGGTCACTGAGACCGAGAAGAACGGCTGCCACCAGGGTGGCGCAGGCGCCGGTACCACAGGCAAGAGTGGGGCCGGCACCCCGTTCCCAGACCCTGATTTCAAGATGGGAACGCCCGTGCACCTTCAGAAAATGAACGTTGGCCTTGGCTGGAAAAATCGGATGACACTCAAGGTCCGCGCCCCAGCGTTCAAAGGGAATGGTGTCGAGATCATCAACGGGCACGACCCCATGGGGATTGCCCATCCCCACCGCCGCCAGCGCGATCACCTCTCCGTCAAGGCTGACTTCCCCGACAGGCAGTCCGCTCGCATCGGCGGCAAGTGTGGTCGGAACTGAAGAGGGATCCAGGAAGGGAGCTCCCATGTCGACGCGGATCTGACCATCACGCTGAAGCTCAGGAACAATCAGGCCTGCGGGAGTTTCGATGGACCAACGCCGGCCCGGACCATCACCGTCACTGTCCGCCAGGAAACGGGCAAGACAGCGGATTCCATTGCCGCACATCTCTGCTTCAGATCCGTCGGCGTTGAAGATGCGCATGCGCAGTTCAGCATCTCCCTCGGGCGGCAAAGCCAGGATCAGACCATCAGCACCGATCCCGAAGCGACGGTCGCAGAGGCGTTGTACCCAGCTGGGATCAGGAGAATGAATCTCAGCTGACAATTGCCCGGAACGACCCTCCATGAGGATGAAGTCGTTACCCAATCCCTGATATTTGCTGAACGTCAGCATTGCGTACAACCCTGTGATACCAACACGTTACTGGGTTTTGAGGACTGATCCGGCAACCATGACCAAGCTCGGGACTCTTGCCAATGACTGTCACTCAGGGAACAGCATTTGCGCTGAAAATTCCATTTCGACGTCGGTGAACCGACCTGCAGTCAGCTCCAATTCAGAAAACACCAGACCAACAGAGCAGCTGCTGCAACTCCAGCCGCCTCTGCTGATTCCAGCAAATCCCACCGCATGCAGTGCTTGGAACCTGTTTCAGGAAGCAGCCGAAAGAACAGCCCAGCCTCCCAGCATGGCCACAAGAGGCAGAATCAGAAGGAGGAGAAAATTCAACACTGAGTCATCACTGCATCAGTCAATAAACTAACGACGCAACACAAATCAGCGGGAGTGATTGCTGATGATTGGGTCGCAAGGAGAATCAAACGATACTTTGCTTACCTGAATGAATTCGCTGAGGTCATTTACGAAAAAGACCAAAGTGTCAAACGGAAATGGTCTCAACGCGACATCATCGACTCAGAGCCAATCTCCTGAAAACTTGACAACACTCCGCGATTTACCTGACGCTCTGATGGTTATCTGTCAGACGATCACCTTCATATCGCAAAGATATTGACTGGTCTTGATTCAATTTCCGGCTGACTTGAAACGAGTGCTCTGCTTTCGCTGGTGGCAGTACCGCAAAGCCCCGGGGCTTCGGCATGGTCTGAGACGCCACGAAGTTTCCATAACCTGCATCGCATCAAGGCAGCGCCAGCAATTAATTGAACACGAGCAGATCAACCATCATTCGTGAATCAACTGCTGGAAGAACGCTGGTTGGGTCAACTCGTTGAATTCAACATCCACCATGAAGGCAGTTCAATGTGATAATTTGAATGATACCTCTTTTACAACAGCTGAATCAGCATCGAATTGATTGTTGCACCATTCCGAGGGAGTGGAGTGTTTATATTCTGGTCAAGGTGCAGACCAGAACCCACTGTAAAACCAGTCATTGATGAACTGATTAAGCTGCTCACCAGTTTGGCAGCCACTCTCTCTGATGAGCTCATCGTCGGAATCAATCTTGCGGATTTCGTAGAAATCCTCAGGAGTGAAATCGCCTTCATCAAACTGATCCAGCATTGATGCCCACTCATTCGTCAACGCGATGAGCAATTGCTCTCTTGTCTCAGGGTTGAGTTTCATCGATTCCAGATTCAATGATTTCAGAATCTCTTCAGTGAATCGATTATGAACTGATTGACGTTGCCTTGTGTCTTTGCTGGAGTGCTCGTTGAGAAGCTGTTTCTGACTTCAACACCATGGATTCATCGGGCTTTGACCCCAGCTTGCCCGGCATCCGGTTGATCCAGTCGTGGATTCGTGAGCAGCGAGTGATCGGGATCGAGCTGAATGACGGCCGCAGACTGGATGGCCGTCTCGCCTGGCAGGACCCCCACTACCTCGCATTGCAACGGGAAGACAGTGTCGATCCCGTGTTGATTAATCGTGTGGCCGTGCTCACCATCCGCCCCCTGATCTGATCGGGCATTGGGCGGATCCGGTGGAACGCCGCCATGGAAACGTCTCAAGCTGTGTCACGATCTCCGGAAGGTGATCTCCTGATGTGACAGGCCCGCAGTCCTCTTCCATGCCCGAAAACTCTCCGGGGCTGTCGGATCGCTACGACCCCTCCGTTCTCGAGGACCGATGGCAGCGGACGTGGGAACAACAGGCTTTGTATGCAACGCAGGCACCGGAGCCTGAACAAAGGGCGTTCTATGCCCTTTCGATGTTTCCCTACCCCTCCGGCAGCCTGCACATGGGCCATGTGCGTAATTACGTGATCACGGATGTGATCGCAAGGGCACAGCGCATGCGCGGTGATGCAGTTCTCCATCCGATGGGCTGGGACGCCTTTGGACTGCCGGCGGAGAATGCAGCCATTGAACGCGGGGTGGATCCAGGCGTCTGGACGGATCGCAACATCGATCAGATGCGCGATCAGCTCGGCCGACTGGGTCTCTCGATCGACTGGTCTCGTGAACAGGCCACCTGCCATGAGAGCTACTACCGCTGGACCCAGTGGCTGTTTCTGGAGCTTCACTCAGCAGGTCTGGCTTACCAGAAGGAAGCGACTGTCAACTGGGACCCCGTCGACCAGACCGTGCTCGCCAATGAACAGGTTGATTCCGAGGGACGGTCCTGGCGTTCAGGAGCCCTGGTTGAGCAGAGGAACCTGAAGCAGTGGTTCCTGAAAATCACGCAGTACGCCGATGCACTGCTCGACGACCTGGAGCTGCTGAACGGATGGCCTGAGCGGGTCAGAACCATGCAGGCCAACTGGATCGGACGTTCGATCGGTGCCGAGATCGACTTCCAGGTTGACGGTGATGAGCAAGAGACGATCACCGTGTTCACAACCAGAGCGGACACCTTGTTTGGGGTGAGTTACGTCGTCCTGGCTCCTGAGCATCCCCTGGTTGATGCGCTCACCACTGCCGATCAACGCAATTCCGTGGTGGCATTCCGCGACCTTGTCGATGAGCTCTCCAACGAGGAGCGCACAGCGGAAGATCGACCGAAACGTGGGGTCGCCACCGGTTCCCTGGCTGTCAATCCTGCCAACGGCGAGAAGGTGCCGATCTGGATCGCTGACTATGTCCTTGCGGACTACGGCACTGGAGCCGTGATGGGAGTGCCGGCACACGACGAGCGCGACTTCAGATTTGCAAGAAGCTATGAACTGCCGGTGCATCGCGTCATCAGGATGGACGGTGCCGATGAACACCTCAACGATGGTGAGGCATGGACAGGTCCTGGATGCCTCATCAACAGCGGCCGGTTTGATGGGCAGCGCAATGATCAGGCCAGACAGGCCATCACCGAACACGGCAGCGAAGAAGGCTGGGCACGAGCCAAGCGGCAGTACCGCCTCAGAGACTGGCTGATCTCCCGTCAGCGCTACTGGGGTTGTCCGATACCGATCATTCACTGCCCTGACTGTGGAGCGCAGCCGGTGCCAAGAGATCAGCTGCCGGTGGCCCTGCCCGAGAACATCAATCTCCAGGGCAAGGGAGGTTCCCCGCTCGCCGGACTTGATGACTGGGTGAATGTCAGTTGTCCATCCTGCGGCAAACCCGCCCGACGGGAGACGGACACCATGGACACATTCATGTGCTCATCCTGGTATTTCCTTCGCTTCGCGGATCCCGGCAATCGAGAGTTGCCTTTTGATGCGGACGCCGTCAGACGATGGCTTCCCGTTCAGCAATATGTCGGAGGCATCGAACATGCGATTCTTCATCTTCTGTATTCGCGCTTCTTCACCAAGGCACTGAAGGATCGCGGCCTCATTCCCATCGATGAACCGTTCGAACGATTGTTGACCCAGGGAATGGTTCAGGGCGTGACTTATCGAAATCCACGCACCGGGCGCTACGTCGCACCGACTCAGGTTGTCGATCAGGGAAATCCCATTGATCCGGAGGACGGAGGTGAGCTGGAGGTGCTGTTCGAAAAGATGTCCAAGTCGAAGCACAACGGTGTCGATCCCGCGCTGGTGATCGACCGGTATGGAGCGGATACGGCGCGGATGTTCATCCTTTTCAAAGCTCCACCGGAGAAGGATCTGGAGTGGGATGACGCCGATGTCGAGGGGCAGTTCCGCTTCCTGCAACGCCTCTGGCGGCTTGTCGACGGTGTGAGAAGTACGGGCTCAGCGGATCAGCTGCTCAGCGACGGCACTGCGGCAATCCCCGCGGAGCTGTCCGAAACGGAAACAGAGATCCGCCGCGCCGTTCATCTCGCGATTGAGGCGGTCGGCGAGGATCTCACAGGTGACTTTCAGTTCAACACCGCCATTTCGGAGTTGATGAAACTCTCCAACAGTCTCTCCGGCAGGGTGTTGGAGGCTTCAAGACCGATACAGGTGGAGGCGATGGGGGCTCTGATCAGGCTTCTTGCACCGTTTGCTCCACACCTGGCGGAGGAATTCTGGTTACGGCTCGGCGGAGAGGGCAGTGTTCATCTGCAGCCGTGGCCTCTCCATGATCCTGAAGCACTTGTGCAGGACACTGTTGAGCTGGTGATTCAGGTCAAGGGAAAAGTGCGTGGAACCATTCAGGTGCCTGCTGACTGTGACAAGGACAGGCTGGAGGAACTGGCGCTGGCCAGTGATGTGGCACTGAAGTGGTTGGAGGGCAAGCCACCCAGGCGGGTGATTGTTGTGCCCGGGAAACTGGTGAACCTCGTACCCTCCTGATCGTCGTTCACGACTTGCTGAAACGCAGGGTTGCCGGTTTGTTCCAGTCCCCCTGGGCCTGATAGCCACGATTGTTGCCCGTGAGATGACGCACAATCCAGAACACGGCCTCAACGGATCCCTCCCCGATGGCCTGCTGGATCTCCACAACGGAGCGCGATACTCCATCGCTGAGCACCTCCTCCACCTGACGCTGGAGTTTCAGAATCGCCGCAGCGGCCTTCTTGCCAGCCTCCACTCCGGGCTGGTGGTAGGCGTTGATGTTGACCAGCTCCCCGTAGAAACCAACAGCACGCTCAAACAAGGCGATCAGTGCGCCGAGTCGACGGGCATCGAACTGACGCATGCTGATGCTCAGACTCTGACGACCACCTTCGGTGAGAGCTGAACGGGTTCCCTGAACAAACCCATCAAGGAAATCGCCGGGACGTTCGCCGTTGATCTCGGGAATGTCCTCCACATCGCGGAGTACCTCGATGAAGGTCACAAAAAAGTTGTCGACACCGTCGCGCAGCTGTTGAACGTAGGCATGCTGATCGGTCGAGCCCTTGTTGCCATAGACAGCGATGCCCTGATGGGCAATCTCGCCGTTGCGATCGAGTCGCTTGCCGAGAGACTCCATCACCAGCTGCTGCAGGTAGCGACTGAACACCTCAAGACGGTCGCGGTAGGGGAGAACCACCATGTCGCGCTTTCCCTTTCCGTCCCCTGCGGAATACCAGGCAGCGGCCATCAGTGCTGCAGGATTGCGTCGAACATCACTCTCCCGCGTGGCCTCATCCATCTGTGAGGCACCAGCAAGAAAACTGCGGATATCACAGCCGATCAGAGCTCCCGGAACCAGTCCCACGGCACTGGTGATGCTGGTGCGACCACCGACCCAGTCGAACATGTCGAAGCGATGCAGCCAGTTTTCATCGACTGCCTGTCTGTCCAGTTTGCTGTCAGCCATGGTGATCGCCACAGCCTGAGCAGGCCAGTTGCCACCAACGGCTTCAAGACGGTGGCGTGCCTGCTCCATGCCGAGATGGGGCTCGGGCGTGCCACCGGATTTACTCACCGTCACCACAAGCGTGGTGCGTAGAACATCACCGAGTTCCGCAAGAACCCGACTCATGCCGTTCGGATCCACATTGTCGAAGAAGTGGAAAGGAAGACCGGCACCCTTGTCCTGGAGTGCTCGGATCATCAGCAGTGGGCCGAGTCCACTGCCACCGATTCCGATCCAGAGAACATTGGTGAAGGGCTGACCGGTCGGTGATTTGATCGTTCCGTTGATCACCGCCTGTCCGAACTGCTCGATCTCATCGATTTCCTCAGCGATGTGCTGAGCGACCTGAGGATCAGGCGCCAGCTGAGGATGCCTCAGCCAGTAGTGACCAACCTGACGATTCTCATCGGCATTGGCGATGGCACCGTTCTCCAGGGCCTTCATGGCCTCAAAAGCCTTCTCCAGCCTCGGCGTGAGCTCTTCAAGCTGAGCATTGTTCAGATGCATGCGACTGATATCCAGCCACATCCCGAGATCTTCGTGGTGCCAGAGGAGATCACAGAAGCGCTGCCATTGAATCTGGGCATCCGTGGCACTGAAATCCGGGAAACTCATCTCGACGAGCGAACTCTCTGCGTCGAAGTTATCCACGATCCAGCGGAATGCCCATGAACTGAGACACCACGGCTAATCTCCGTCAATGCTTCCTGACAGGCTCAGTTTCTGCCCCGCAATGGTCACGAGAGCGATCACAGGTTTCACGGCTCTGGCAACGATCGTTGCCGCTGCATCAGTGATGGTCAGACCACCGCTTGATGGACTCGATCTCGTTCGAATCAAGCCTGAGGCGGCATCTCTTCAATCATCCTCACCGCTGTCCCAGGAGAGCGACCCCGACCCGACTGATTTCAGTGCTGAGGAACTTGAGCATCTTCAACGTCGATTCGGGGTTCACGGTCCCCAGACACAGCTGGCGCAGCTGTTCACCAGAGGGGTGGACCAGCTTCAGCCGCTTCGCGCCAACACCCTGTCAAGATTGAACAGGCTCAAGCCGGTGATTCAGAGAGAAGCCGATCGACATCGGATCAATCCGATGCTGGTCACCGCAATTCTCTTTGATGAGATTCAGCACTCCAAACCGGGTGAGGATCTGCCTTTCGTTGTGCACTCCGGCCTTGTCGAAACGCATGGCCCAGCACAACTGGGGATCAGCGAGCTGATTCATCAGGGGCGGCTCCCGGTCAATCCATCACCTCGGCAGATCGCTGCTGCACGAGACCTGCTGATGGACCCTGAAGCCAACGTGGAGCTTCTGGCCGCAAAGCTCTCAAGACTGAAAGGTGAACTCGGGCTCGACCGTGAATCAATTCTGATTGCCAGCCGTTCCTACGTCGATGCCAAGGCCATCGCAACCCTGGCTTATCTCCACAATGGAAAACTCGACTATCCCGCAAGGGTGCTCCGCTACATGCAGGATCCCGCCCTGCATGGGCTGATTTATTCAACGATCCGACCCGCTCTGCTTCCTGTGATCTGAACAGGCTCTCGACAGCTATGCCCGGCACAGACTGCCGAGAGCGGCAAGGCGGTTCTGAAGATGCGACCAGGAGAAACTGCGGGGATCCGCACGGGCTCCACCCAGATCCACATGCCGATGGGTTGTGATCGCAGCGGGATCGATCTCAAAGCTTTCCAGCCATCCATCCAGCACGAGAGCCAGTGCGTCGTACTGAGCTGATGTGTAGCCGCTGTGCTCGGCGTTGCCGTCCTGCCCGTCGTGGGGCGTTTCAAGACTGAGATGAAGAGCGAAATTGTTGACGGATCCCTTCAACTCAGGGTTTGTGACAGCCCACTCACCATGAAATGCCGAGTATCCGGCGCCGTAGGCCCGCTTCAGAGGATCCACCACATCAACGATGGATCCATCCAGGCCCACGAGCGTGTGATAGCTGACCTGATCTTCATCACGGGGATGGGGGGTCAGGAATGTGTTCACGGCCGAACTCAGCGAATAAACCGTTTCATGCAGGATCACAACCCTTGGAGCAGGGTTCAGGGTTTGTCCCCAGGGGTTACGGCGGTAACGCTCTCCATAGTTGGTTGGGTCAGCTGGAATCGACTGACGAAACTGAGCCAGCTCGCTGCGCTTGGACAACAGTCGAGTGCGCATGGACTGATCGATGCCGGAACACTGACGAGCCAGTGGTGATGTCCAGGATGCAGCCTCGGGAGCCTCCGGCGGCAAACCTGGAGGAAGCTCTTTCTGTTCCGCGTCACGAGCGACCTCATCCAGCAGATCAAGCAGGGATGGCTTGGCTGCGGCGCGATCGCTGGACTTCTCCGCGGTGAAGCCCACAAGTGAGAGAACCAGAACCAGTGTGGACGTTGTGGCCAGCAGAATTCCTGCTCCTGGACGGCGCAGTCGGCCAAGGAACTTCAGCAACACCCGGTTCAGATGATCTGGAACCATTGATCGCGGAGCAAACGAGCCTCCCTGGTGGCACCAGGGTCCCAGGCCAGTCGGTGGCGTTCCACGCCGGCCTTCTTCAGAGATAGCTCCGTGCTGGCGATCCGGCCACGGCGGCTGTAGCTCACCGGACAGAGCTCCGGTCCCTGCAGAAGCTGCTGTGTGCGTTGAAGATTGCGGCAGCGCCAGTCCCTGAGGGCCAGCAGTTCATCGCCGGCGACCAGGCCAGCGGATTCGGCGGCTCCTGCAGGCACCGTGCGATCGATCCAGACACTTCCATCTGCATCACGCAGGGTCCATCCCGCGTCGGGATGGCTTGCCATCACAGGTTCGAGCACAAGGCCCAGATCCTTCAGACATGTCTCGATCGGTAATGAGCCGCAGTCGTCCAGCCAGGAGGGGAGCTGATCAGCCAGCTCAACCGAGGTGGAACCGATCACGTCCATCAGATCGCGCCGTGTGTATCCACGGCCATGCAGACCCAGCCGGGACCAGAGCAGACGCAGCGTTTCAGCAAGCGATCCACCCAGCTGACGCAGGCGCACATCAAGGCAGAAGGCCAGCGCTGTTCCCAGCCGGTAGTAACTGATCTGGCTGCGGGCATTGGCTGGCGATTGTTTGTAGAGACGCACCCAGGCCTCCCTTGAGCTGTCGGCGAGGGACTGAATGTCTGTCCCCGGATTCAGCAGCACATGGGAGAGGTCCGCCGCCAGATCCTCAAGAAGATCAAGGCGGCTTGAAAATCCTGAGAGGAGGGGAAGAGCCAGATCGAAATAGCTGGTGATCCCTTCTGCAAACCAGAGGCCCTCACTGATCACCGGCCGGTCGTAGCGATAGGGAACGTATTCGCTCGGCCTCAACCGGCGAACGTTCCACTGATGGAGATACTCATGGCCGATCAGCTGCAGCAGACTGCGCGTGCCGCCCTCCTCCAGCAAGCGGGTCCAGGGGAACTGCATCACCGAGGCGTTGTCGTGTTCGAGCCCGCCATAGCCCTGGTCCAGCAGTTGCAGAACCAGTTGGTAGGGCTCTCTTGAGGGTGGATCCGAATCCATGAGATCGCAGACTGCGGAGCAGATGGATTCGATCTCCCCCGGCAGGGTTGTCGACCAGCCCGAAGGCGGCGCTCCGATCAGCACCAGTTCATGGGACAGCGTCCTCACCTTCAGCGTCTCGACATGCAGCTCCCCGGCATGGACCGGAGCGTCAACGAGATGGTCGAAGTCATCGGCCAGAAAGGAACCGTCCAGACGCGGCAACGGACATGCCACTGTCCAGGAGTCAGGAATCGAGACCTGCAGAACATGACGCTCCCAGCGGTGCCCCTCAACGAGCATCACGACCGCTGAAAGACAGAGTGATGCGAACACCGGATCCAGGTGATTGGTGCGAACGGTCAGCTGTCTGGCTTCCAGCGCGTAGCGAAGCGTGAGCTGTTCTGAAACACGACAGTCCAGCTCCCAGGTTTCCGGCGATCGACGTCGGGGAGAGAGAACTTGCCCGCTCTGCTCAACGCTGAGACTGTGGAGATGCTGGGAAGGATCGCGAACGGTGTAGGAGCCAGGAGTCCAGACCGGCAGGGTCCACGTCTGCCGAGGTTGCGCCGGACACCAACGGATCTCGACCTGGAGAATCTGTGAAGCGGGTGAACTGAGATCGAGCGCAACGTGAACGTCGGCCATCAGACGCCGGCAGTGACCGTCTCGGCATCGATCTTCTCCGCCTGCCGCAGCGCATGGTTCATGGCGTAGCGGCGCAACACGCGTCGCAGAGCGGACTCGGTCATTCCTGACCCGGCAGGTGCTGACAGATCAGCAACCAGATCAAAATGAGGCTGGCTGACGTTGCGTTTCCAGCCCAGCTGGAGACCCGACGGATGCAGGGCAGCAAGTTCGACCGACTGATGGCTGTCGAAGGAGCTCACCACACCTCCGCGTAAGACCTTGAATCCCTCGTTCCGGAGTGCGATCTCGAGCAGATCAAGATCGTTCACCAGTGTGGGCAGGATGGACAGATGGGACATGTAACCGGAATGCCCGCGCAATCCGACCCTAGCCAGATGGACAGTGAGCGCTATTCCGCGTTGATCGTTCCGGCCATCGGCCCGTGGCCTCGGTTTGATCCACCCCTGCGTCTGGGCGTGATGGCCTCGGGAACAGGCTCGAATTTCGAGGCGCTCCACAACGCCACAAGCTGCGGAGACCTGAACGCCCGGATTCACCTCCTGGTGGTGAACAGGGCCGGATGCGGAGCCAGTGCGAAAGCCGAACGCCTGGGAATCCGATGTGAACTCAGGGACCACAGAGTCTTCCCCAGCAGGGAAGCGATGGATCAGAACCTTGTGCGCACGTTCCAGGATGAGGGGGTTGAAGCGATTGTGATGGCCGGCTGGATGCGCATCGTCACACCCGTGCTGATCGATGCATTTCCCGGCAGGTTGATCAACATCCATCCCTCGCTTCTGCCCGCCTTCCGAGGCCTGGATGCCATCGGTCAGTGTCTGACATCAGGAGCAACCGTCACCGGCTGCACTGTGCACCAGGTGCAGAAGGATGTGGATACCGGACCGATCCTGGCGCAGGCTGCTGTTCCAGTCCTTCCCGGGGACGACAGGGAGACCCTCGCCCGGCGCATCCGGAGGCAGGAACACAGGTTGCTGCCCTGGGCCACGGCGCTCGCCGGACAGCGCTGGCGGAAGACGGCGGCAAATCAGGGATAGAACGGCTCCAGAGGAAGTCCTTCACTCACCGGAAGACCGGCCATCAGATTCAGACACTGCACTCCCTGGCCGGCCTGCCCCTTCATCAGATTGTCGACGGCGCTCATCAGCACGACACGGCCCGTACGACCGTCAACCTGGACGGACAGCAGAGCCTGATTGGTGTGCTTCGCCCATTTGGTGGCTGGATAGGTGCCAACCGGCAGCACCCTCACACAGGGGTGATGGCGGTAGACGGCTTCAAGAACGGTTGTGCAGTCTTCCGCGGTGAGACCGGGATCGCGCAAACGTGCATACACCGTGGACAGAAGGCCCCTCACCATCGGCACGAGATGAGGTGTGAACTGAATCTGGATGGGACACCCCGCCACGGTGCTGGCGAGCTGCTCAATCTCCGATGTGTGGCGATGACCCACAACGCCATAGGGACTGATCGACTCGGAGGCCTCGGCAAGGAGCAGATGCTCCTTGGCCGCTCTTCCTCCTCCGGAGGTGCCGGTTTTGGCATCGATGATCAGCCCTTCGGTTTCAATCAACCCCTGCTTGAGGAAGGGCAGCAACGGCAGAAGACTGGTGGTGGGGAAACACCCTGGCGCCGCCACCAGCCTGGCTTCGGCGATCTCGGCCCCGTGCCATTCGGGCAGGCCGTAGACAGCCTCCTCGCAGAGATCGGCATCCGTGCGGTTATGTGTCCTGGCCTCATGCACGTACACCGCAGCCCACTGATC
This sequence comes from uncultured Synechococcus sp., assembly GCA_964459855.1. Classification (GTDB taxonomy): domain Bacteria; phylum Cyanobacteriota; class Cyanobacteriia; order PCC-6307; family Cyanobiaceae; genus Synechococcus_C. Next base: position 17,746 of record CAYWOE010000003.1, read on the forward strand.
AAGACGGCGGTAGCGGTAATCAGCAGAGAGATCCACAACTTTGACGCCCCTTTCCAGCAGAGGCGGAACCAGTTGACTCGCCAGGCCGTTGGGAAGACTGAGCACAGCGAAATCAGCGGCCGCCGCGATGCGCTCGGGATCGGGACTGTTCACGGTGAGGTCATCAGCGAGCGGCAGGAACGGGCAGAGCTCACTCCAGGAACGTCCTGCGGATCGCTCACCTCCCAGATAAGTGATCTCAAATGCCGCATGCCCATTCAGGAGTCGAAGGGTCTGCAGTCCTCCGTACCCGGAGGCACCCACCACAGCTACCCGATGAATCCCCATTCCAGTGATGGCACGTGGGTCGATCGTACTGACGTCGATAATGGGTAAAGCGTTAAGGACACCAGGACCGCTGCCCGATTCCGTTGCTCATACCGAGGGGGCTACTCCCATGTTTGATTCCATTCCTGATGCACTCGCCGCAATCCGCAATGGTGAGTGCATCGTGGTCGTGGACGATGAACGCCGGGAAAACGAGGGTGATCTGATCTGTGCGGCACAGTTCGCCACTCCTGAACAGATCAATTTCATGGCCACCGATGCCCGCGGCCTGATCTGCCTCGCCATGGAAGGGGAGCGTCTCGATGCGCTTGATCTGCCGCTGATGGTGGATCGCAACACCGACTCCAATCAGACGGCCTTCACCGTGAGCATCGATGCGGGCCCTGAAAACGGTGTCTCCACAGGCATCTCAGCGGATGACCGTTCGCGCACGATCCAGGTGGCGATTCAACCGGGAACGAAACCCTCGGATCTGCGCAGGCCTGGGCATATCTTTCCGCTCAGGGCACGCCCGGGGGGCGTTCTCAAGCGTGCAGGCCACACAGAAGCTGCGGTGGATCTCGCCCAGATGTCCGGCCTTTATCCCTCCGGTGTCATCTGTGAGATTCAGAATCCGGATGGCTCGATGGCACGGCTTCCTGAACTGAAGATCTACGCCAGGGAACGGGGTCTGAAGCTGATCAGCATTGAAGACCTGATTCGCTACCGCCTCGATAACGAACGCTTCGTGGTGCGTTCGGCTCAGTGCTCTCTGCCAACGGAGTTCGGATCCTTCATCGCCATCGGTTACTCCAATGAACTCGACGGCAGCGAACATGTGGCACTGGTCAAGGGCGATCCCAACAATCTGAGCGAACCCGTGCTGGTGCGGATGCATTCCGAATGCCTCACCGGAGATGCCTTCGGATCGATGCGATGCGACTGCCGTGCCCAGCTGCACACGGCGATGAAGCACATCGAAGACGAGGGTGAAGGGGTTGTTGTCTACCTCCGCCAGGAGGGTCGGGGCATCGGTCTGATCAACAAATTCAAGGCTTACAGCCTTCAGGAAGGAGGTCTGGACACGGTTGAAGCCAACGAGAAACTCGGATTCGCACCTGACCTGCGCAATTACGGAGTCGGAGCGCAGATCCTCAGTGACCTGGGGATTCATCGGCTGAACCTGCTCACCAACAATCCCAGAAAAATCGCCGGACTGGGTGGTTATGGCCTGGAGGTGGTGAATCGCGTGCCGATGAAAGCGCCTGTCGGTGATTTCAATGCCCGATATCTGGCCACCAAGAAAGAAAAGCTGGGGCATCTGCTGGACCCCATCGAACTCCGCTCCCACTGGGTGCTCTGCCTGGACAGCTCCTCCACCGATGACGGTGTGCTGTCTGATCTGCTGCATCGAGTGGAGCAGCTGAGCGAGGCACGCGGCCTTCAGCTGCAGGCCGAGCAGGGACCACGGCTGCTGGCCCTGTGGGAACGACCACGCTTCGTCTGGTCGCTTCAGGGATCAGATCCTGATTCAGGCTCGATCAAGCAGATGCTCTCCACCATGGCCAGCTGGAGCGAGACATCGAGACTCGGTCTGCTGCACACGGTGAATGAACAACAGATCACTCACCCACCGCAGACTCTGGAACGCAAGGAGCTGAAACGCAGCTCACTCCTGGATGAACAACAGGGCTCGGCCTGGTTCCCGGAGGGAGACCAGGCCGCATTGATTCACTGGTCCTGAACGGTGACCTTCTGAATGCGGGTGCCGTTCTTGATCGCCAGCACAACATTCATGTCGGCGGTCAGGCCGAAAACGGTGTGAACACCATCCAGATGAGGCTGCGCATCGTGGACGATGAAGAACTGGCTGCCACCGGTGTTCTTACCGGCATGGGCCATTGACAGTGCACCGGGGACATGTTTCTTGCTGTTGATTTCGCAATCGATCATGTAGCCGGGTCCACCTGTGCCAGGCGTGCCACGTGAGCCTTCACGGCTGTTGGGGCATCCGCCCTGCGCCATGAAACCGTCGATCACCCTGTGGAAGGCAAGTCCGTCATAGAAGCCGTCGCGAGCAAGCTTGACGAAGTTGGCAACGGTGTTGGGAGCGTCCTGTTCGAACATCTCCAGCTTGATGTCGCCGGCGTCCGTGGACATGAGAACGGTCGTCAAGGCGTCAATCCCAAAACGTCATGCTAGGCAGGTGCCAGTTCATGCGGACTTCGACCAAGCCATGAGCCCAACAGCCACAAATCAAGAGCTTGATTCCGCCCGGGTTGGGGTGATCGGTGGCAGCGGTCTCTACTCCATCAACAATCTGGAATCCGTCAGGGAGGAATGTCCCGACACACCCTTCGGCCAACCTTCGGATGCCCTGAGGGTCGGAACGCTCAGTGGTGTTGAGGTGGTTTTTCTGGCCCGTCATGGACGGGAGCACCATCTGCTGCCAAGCGAAGTCCCCTACAAGGCCAACATCTGGGCCATGCGGAGCCTCGGCGTGCGCTGGCTGGTCTCAGTGTCGGCCGTTGGATCGCTGAGAGAGCATCTGCGGCCGCGCGACATGGTGGTTCCCGATCAGTTCATTGATCGCACAAGACAGAGACCTCAGTCCTTCTTCGGGGACGGATGCGTGGCGCACGTCAGCCTGGCCGATCCGTTCTGCCCTGTTCTCAGTGAACGGCTGGCAGCATCGGCCTCGGCGTCCATGCCTGTGGGGCAGCATCTGCACCGGGGAGGCACCTACCTGTGCATGGAAGGGCCGGCGTTTTCAACCCGTGCGGAAAGCGAGCTCTACCGGAGCTGGGGATGCGATGTGATCGGCATGACCAACCACACCGAAGCGCGACTGGCGAGAGAGGCTGAGATCGCCTACGCCTCGCTCAGCATGGTGACCGATTTCGACTGCTGGCATGACGATCACGACGCCGTGACCGTTGACATGGTGGTGAGCAACCTCAGGGCCAATGCAACAGCGACAGGGCCGATTCTTGAAAAGCTGATGAACAGCTTCAGCAAAGAAAAGCCTGCATCACCAGCACACAGTGCGCTGGAAAATGCACTGATGACCGCACCGGCTGCCGTACCGGCAGCCACCCGTCAACGCCTTGACCTGTTCACCAGCCCCTACTGGGGAAGCGCTGAATCCTGAACAGGAAGAGATCTTCCCTGACTGCGGAGAGCTGACCTCAGGTCAGAGCTGTGAGCAGCAAGCAGAGCATCAGCCTCTTCAGCTCCAAGCCTGCAGCTGCCCATGCAGAGAGCGCGCTTCACCGAGCCTTGAGCGCACTCCAGCAGGCTGAGAGCTGCTTCGCGATCCAGGCCGAGGAGATCCCGGAGGATGCGGATGGAACGATCGACAAGTTTGCTGTTGCTGGCGGCGACATCAACCATCCTGTTGCCGTAGACCTTGCCCAGCTTCACCATCACACCCGTTGAAAGGATGTTGAGAGCCATCTTCGTGGCCGTTCCTGCTTTCAGACGCGTCGAACCCGTCAGCAGTTCAGGGCCCGTGAGCAGTCGCACATCAATGGAGCAGGGCAGAGGCGCCTGGTCCGCGGGAACACAGGCCATGGCAATCGCCAGTGCGCCAAGATCCAGGGCATACCTCAGCCCACCACGCACATAGGGCGTCGTTCCACCAGCCGCGATCCCCACGAGACAGTCCTCCGAACCAAAGCCTCGTTGCTGAAGATCAGTCACAGCGGCGGACTCAAGATCCTCAAGCCCCTCGGAACTTCGCAGCAGAGCCGGGGCACCTCCGGCAAGAATCCCCTGCACGAGCTCCGGCGGGCTGCAGAAGGTGGGTGGGCATTCCGCAGCATCGAGCACACCAAGCCGACCGGAAGTGCCGGCACCCAGGTAGAAAAGCCGCCCGCTTCGCTTCAGGCGTTCAGCAACGGCATCCACGGCCTGGGTCAGTGTTGCTCTCGCCCCGGAAACGGCCTGCTGAGGTTTGAGATCCTCCTCAATGAACAGTCCGACCAGGTCTTCTGTTGAGAGCTGATCCAGTTGCTGACTTGCAGGATTCACCTGTTCGGTGAGCAGATAACCACGGTCACTGGAAGGGGCCACCAGAGACGAGGGGGGGCCTGAATCAACCGATGAGGAGTCAGCCATGTCTAGAGAAGGCCCTCGAGACGACGGCGCACATCATCCAGGTCCTGAACTGCGGATTCGCTGTCCTTTGACGCACCTCCCTGAAGCTGTGATTGATCCGGCTCAGTGTCCTGTTCCTGCCAGTTGGTCACGTCACGATTGGCGCTTGGAGGAGCGAGCATGAGCCACTCATCGTTCGTCTTCGGACGAAAACCGTCGGACACGAACCTGGCCTCATAGCCGGCTTCGCGGCAGAACAATTCAATCTCCTCACGATCAAGAGCTTCAACGGAGGGAGTCGGGAAATCCTGAGCCTCAAGCAATCCCGCATAGCGGTCGGCATCGTCGCGGTTCTCAAACATCAGCACCACGGTCTGACCCGAGAGCTCGAGGGAATGAATGCCTTCGCTGTCCTGTCCTGCGTCATACAGGAGCACGTGAACCAACATGCTGATCAGTCGTCAGCTGCAGTCTCTCATCGGAACAGCGGCCTAGAAACCGTTTGCACGCTCGAGACTGAGTTCCTGCAGCCTCTGATAGAGCGCCCGTTCATCGTCATCCAGTTGCGCGGGGATCACGATCACGATTTCAACAAGCTGATCGCCCTGGTCATCGGCGTACTGAAGCCCCCGGCCACGCAACCTCAGCAACCGTCCGCTGGAGGAACCCGGGGGGACCTGGAGCGTCACGGGTCCGGAGAGGGTTGGCACATCAACGGCACAGCCGAGTGCGGCATCCGGGGGAAGCAATTCAAGCCGGTAGTGAACCCGTAGACCGTCGATGCGCAGACCGTCGTCAGTCATCACCCGAAGATGCAGAAAATGATCGCGTCCTCCAGGAGCAACACCCTCAAGACGCAGGCGCCAGCCGTCTCCGGCAAGCGGCGGAGTCCCGACCTCCACCAGAGTTCCGTCACCCAGTTCAAGCTCAACGGTTGTGCCCTGCAAAGCCTGATCAGGGGTCAGATCCACCACCGTTTCCAGATCGTCTTCGCTGCGAACAGGAGGAGGAGGCTGGGGCGATGCTTCAGGCCAGTGTGACTCGAAGGTCTGTTCCGTTGCATCGTCTTCATCACTGGAATGGTCAGCGTCAGCTGAATCCCTGGGAACCTCTTCTCTGCGAACGGGTTCTCGTTCAAGGCCGAGAACAACAGCGAGGTAATCCTCGAAATCGGGGAATCCTTTGCTGAAAGGATCAGCGGCAGCCGCACCTCCACGCTGACGTGTCTGCCATTCCTTGCGCTTCTCGGGATTACTGAGAACCGCATAGGCCTCATTGACCAGCTTGAAACGTTCCTCGGCATGGCGATCGTTGCCATTCAGATCCGGATGCCAGCGTCTGGCCTCACGCCGGAAGGCACGCTTGAGGGCATCAGGAGCGGCACCGGGCTCAAGCCCAAGCAGTGACCAGTAATCCGGTTCAGCGGAAGTTGTCATCGTCCCAGGGGTCAATCCCTCGTCTGCCTCCTCTCATCCGACCGTCGTAGCGGGTCTGCGGTGTTGCCCAGGGGTCGTCGTCCCAGTCATCTTCGGCAAACAGCTCATCCTTGAGCGTGCCGAGGGTGCTCTTCAGTCCCTGCAGGGGCCCCGCCTCGGTCTGACGCTCTGCCGTGAGACGTCGATTCAGACCGAACAACGCTTCCTGCAGTCCGCTCACCGCCATCTCAAGTTCCTGCAGATCGTCCTGTTGCAGGAGATCCTGAACATCACGCACTGACATCTCAACCGCTCTCTGCTGACGTTCAGCTCCATAGGGCCCGAGCTCCAGAGCAGCATCACGAAGCCGGCGCTCCGCCTGTGCAACGAGGGTCATCGCCGAATTGCGTCGCTCAATCGTGGAACGCTTGCGTCGGTCTTCATCCGCGCGGGCTTCCGCTTCGGCGAGAAGTCCCTGAATCTCATCTTCACTGAGGGTTGAACCACCCTGAATGGTCACCGACTGCTTACGACCCGTGGTGCGGTCCGTGGCACTGACCTGAAGGATGCCATTGGCATCGATATCGAAGGCAACCTGGATCTGAGGAACCCCTCGAGGTGCAGGTGGAATTCCGGAAAGACGAAAGCGCCCGAGAGATTTGTTATCGGACGCCATCTGGCGTTCTCCCTGCCAGACATGAATTTCAACAGATGACTGGTTGGGTTCTGAAGTGCTGAATACATCCGACTGACGCACTGGAATCTGGGTGTTGCGTGGAATCAAGACCTTCATCAGCCCCCCGATGGTTTCCAGACCGAGAGAAAGAGGGGTTACGTCATTGAGAAGAAGGTCACGCAGTTCACCGGTGATGATCCCCGCCTGAACCGCTGCGCCAACAGCCACCACCTCGTCGGGATTGACCGACTGGCAGGGATCATTGGGGATCAGGGTTCTGACCAGCTGCTGAACCATCGGCATGCGGGTGCTGCCGCCCACAAGCACAACATCATCGATATCCTCAGCCGCCCAGCCGGAATCCCGCAGGGCCGACTGCACGGGAACAAGCAACCGGTCGAGAAGATCAGGGCAGAGGCCCTCGAAGGTTTCTCGATCCAGGGTGGTCTCAATGTGCAGAGGGCCATCGGCGCCAGTGGCGATGAACGGCAGGGAGACGGGCGTTGAGGTCACCCCGGAGAGCTCCTGCTTGGCCTTTTCCGCAGCTTCGGTGAGTCGTTGCAGCGCCTGACGATCACGCCGCAGGTCGACGGCATGCTCCTTGAGAAACGCTTCAGCAAGCCAGTCAACGATGCGCTGATCAAAATCGTTGCCGCCCAGCTGGGTGTCACCGTTGGTTGATTTGACATCGAAAACCCCGTTGGCAATCCTGAGCAGCGACACATCGAAGGTTCCACCGCCAAGGTCGAACACGAGAGCTCGACGCACGGCACTGCGGTCAAAGCCGTAGGCGAGGGCAGCGGCGGTGGGTT
>CAYWOE010000004.1:0-21745 GCA_964459855.1 uncultured Synechococcus sp.
GCAGCAGCGACATCGGAGAGCTGGTGCTTGAAAAGCTCAAAATTCTCAGTGAAGTTGCCTACATCCGCTTTGCATCCGTCTATCGCCAGTTCAGCGGCGTGAGTGATTTTGTAGCCACCTTGGAGGGCATCAACGCGACGAAGGCGGAACTCACAGCTGCGATCTGAGCCTGATCGTCGATCTGTAGACTCAACAATTCCCTGATTCAGGTCGGCGGGCCTGATTCGGATTCCTTCGCTCTGTCCACTGGGCAGACCGCCAACGTTCCATGACTGTCACTCCCACAGATCCTTCCCAGGAATCTGCAGTGGATACCGCGGAAGCGGTCTCATCCCAAGCCGTGGCTGATCAATCAGCCGAGCAAGCCGACTTCGGCGCGGATGATGACCTCGGCATTCCCGACGACATTCCCACAGCTGACGATCCCAGCAGCAGGGCGACCAGCCGGGACATGGACAATGCCGGATTCACACTTGATGAATTCGCAGCATTACTGAGCAAATACGACTACAACTTCAAGCCCGGTGACATTGTCAACGGCACGGTTTTCGCCCTGGAATCGAAGGGCGCGATGATCGATATCGGCGCCAAAACCGCGGCCTTCATGCCTCTGCAGGAAGTGTCGATCAATCGCGTCGAAGGATTGAGCGATGTGCTGCAACCCGGAGAAATCCGGGAGTTCTTCATCATGAGCGAGGAGAACGAAGACGGACAGCTTTCCCTGTCAATCCGCCGCATCGAATACCAGCGTGCATGGGAACGTGTGCGTCAGCTCCAGAAGGAAGACGCGACCATCTATTCCGAGGTGTTTGCAACCAACAGAGGTGGTGCACTGGTCAGAGTGGAAGGCCTTCGCGGATTCATTCCCGGATCTCACATCAGCACTCGCAAGCCCAAGGAGGAACTTGTCGCTGACTTCCTGCCTCTCAAATTCCTTGAGGTTGACGAGGAGCGCAATCGTCTGGTGCTGAGCCACAGACGCGCTCTGGTTGAGCGCAAGATGAATCGTCTCGAGGTCGGCGAGGTCGTTGTTGGCACGGTCCGTGGAATCAAGCCTTACGGCGCCTTCATTGACATCGGTGGGGTCAGCGGTCTGCTGCACATCTCTGAAATCAGCCACGAGCACATCGAAACACCTCACTCGGTGTTGAACGTGAACGATCAGATGAAGGTGATGATCATCGATCTCGACGCCGAACGGGGCCGGATCTCTCTCTCCACCAAGGCTTTGGAACCGGAGCCCGGCGACATGCTCACCGATCCCCAGAAGGTGTTTGACAAGGCCGAGGAAATGGCAGCGCGCTACAAGCAGATGTTGCTGGAACAGGCCGAGGAAGGTGAAGAGCCCCTGGGTTCCATGATGATCTGAGGCGACTGAGCCGATGGCTCATCTCAATCTCAGAGGCCGCGATCTCGGTCCGGTCAGAGGGGTGCTGTTTGACAAGGACGGCACCCTTTCCCATAGCGAGCCGCGTCTGATCGAACTGGCTGATGACCGTATTGAGGAATCCGCGCGCCGGTTCCAGCAACGGGGCGCCTGCGGAACAACCGTGCTGGAGCTGAAGGATCTGCTGAAGCGAACCTTCGGACGATCACTGGACGGGGTCATCCCCGACGGAACGCTGGCTGTTGCTTCGAGACATCACAACCTGCTGAGCACAGCGACCGTGTTCTGCCAGATGGATCTGAGCTGGCCCGAGTCACTGTTGCTTGCGGAGGAGGTGTTCGATCAGGTGGATGCACGCACACAGACGCGTCACCCCGGCGGGCAATCTGTTGGCTTGTTGCCGGATGCCGCAAGACTTCTTCGGGACCTGGCCGACGCAGGAATCATCTGCGCCGTGATCAGCAATGACACCACTGCGGGAATTCAGCAATTCCTTAATCAGCACCAACTCAACGATTGCATCAGCGGGCTGTGGAGCGCCGATCACCACCCAGCCAAACCAGACCGGGGAGCCGTTCAGGGGCTGTGCTCGCTGCTGAACCTGAGCGTCGAGACCTGTGCCCTCATAGGAGATGCCGATACGGATCTGTTGATGGCCAGGCAGGCCGGTATCGGCTTGACCCTCGGCTACGTGGCGGGATGGCATCGCGAACCGACGCTCACGGGCCATGAGCATCTGATCAGTCACTGGAGCGAACTGACTGCGACCACAGACGAAATGTCAAAGGGCTGAATCGCCGACCTCTTACAGTCGCCGGCAATCACCGATGGTCATGAGTCGATACGTCTTCACCTCCGAATCCGTTACGGAGGGGCATCCGGACAAGATCTGTGATCAGGTCAGTGATGCCGTACTCGACGCGCTTCTGGCGCAGGATCCATCCAGCCGCGTGGCCTGCGAAACGGTTGTGAACACCGGTCTCTGCATGATCACGGGTGAGGTGACATCAAAAGCACAGGTTGACTTCATTCACCTTGTTCGCGACGTGATCAAGGAGATCGGCTACAGCGGCGCACGCGCCGGCGGCTTTGACGCCAACAGCTGCGCTGTTCTTGTGGCCCTCGACCAGCAGTCTCCGGACATCGCGCAGGGTGTGAATGAGGCCGATGATCACGCCGGCGATCCCCTCGATCTGGTGGGGGCAGGCGATCAGGGCATCATGTTCGGTTATGCCTGCAACGAAACACCCGAGCTGATGCCGCTGCCCATCAGCCTGGCGCACCGCCTCGCCAGAAGGTTGGCGCAAGTCCGTCATGACGGAACTCTGGGGTATCTCCTGCCTGACGGAAAAACTCAGGTGAGCGTGGTCTACGACAACGACAAACCGGTCGCGATCGACACAATCCTGATCTCCACCCAGCACACCGCTGAGGTGGGAGGCATCAGTGATGAGCAAGGCATCCGCGAACGCATCACGGAGGATCTCTGGACTCACGTCGTGGAGCCTGCAACAGCTGACCTGGCCCTGAAACCAACCCGGCAAGCGACCAAGTATCTGGTCAATCCCACAGGCAAATTCGTTGTGGGTGGCCCTCAGGGTGATGCCGGCCTGACCGGTCGCAAAATCATCGTGGACACCTATGGCGGTTACGCCCGTCATGGCGGCGGGGCCTTCTCCGGCAAGGATCCCACCAAAGTGGATCGCTCGGCCGCCTATGCAGCGCGTTACGTGGCGAAATGCCTTGTCGCAGCTGGTCTGGCCGAAAGAGCAGAGGTGCAGCTGAGTTACGCCATCGGCGTTGCCAGGCCGGTGTCGATCCTTGTTGAATCCTTCGGCACGAGCAGGTTGGCCAATGACGCGCTGACAGGCCTTGTCCAGGAACACTTCGACCTGCGACCGGGAGCCATCATCGAAAGCTTCGGCCTGCGCAATCTGCCTCAGCAACGTGGTGGGCGCTTCTACCAGGACACCGCGGCCTACGGACACTTCGGTCGCAACGACCTCAAGGCTCCATGGGAAGACGTCGACGCCAAGGCGGCCGAACTGCGTAACGCCTGATCCCTTCATGGTCGATGCACTGGCGCTCGGCATCGATCTGGGCACCAGTGGGGTGCGCATTGCAGTTCTCAATCGGCAGCGTGATCTGCTGTATTCAGACTCAACCGACTACGACCGAAGCCTGGAGTATCCCGACGACTGGCTGAACAGCTGCATCAAGCTGATTCAAGCCATCCCCGCTGAGCTTCGCGCCCAGCTCGGGGCTCTCGCCGTGGATGGAACTTCAGGAACGCTGATGGCCTGCGATCAGCACGGCAGGCCTCTTGGCAAGGCTTTGCCCTACAACGTCTCCTGCCCGGAACAGCTGTCGCAGGTTCGTGAGCTGGTCCCGGCGGGCACTCCAGCAGCCAGCGCCAGCGGCAGTTTGGTGCGTGCTCTCAGACTGGTGCAACTGCACACCAAACCACTGATCCTTCGTCATCAGGCTGACTGGATCACCGGCTGGCTGCTGAACGACTGGACGCTCGGAGAGGAGGGCAACAACCTTCGTCTGGGCTGGTCACTGACCGATCAGACATGGCCCGCTTCCTTTGACCGACAGACCTGGCGAGAAGCGCTGCCGGAGATCAGACCCAGCGGCTCGATGCTTGGAACCATGGACCCTGCACGAGCCAGGCAGCTGGGGCTCTCCGGAGACATGCTCGTGATCGCAGGGACCACCGATGCCAATGCAGCGGTACTCACCGCCGATGCCGCCGATGATGAAGGCATCACCGTGCTGGGGAGCACTCTGGTGCTGAAACGCTTCACAGACACCCCCTTGAACGATGGTGCGGGCACCTCCACCCATCGTGTGGGAGGCCGCTGGCTTGGCGGAGGTGCCTCCAACAGCGGTGGTGCTGTGCTGCGCAAGTGCTTTCCAGGGATTGACCTCGACGAACTGAGCCGGCAGATCGACCCCGATCAGGAGAGCGGGCTGAAGCTGCTGCCCTTGATCGGTAAAGGAGAGCGCTTCCCTGTTGATGACCCGCATCTTGCTCCGGTTCTGACTCCACGGCCCGTCAGTGATGCGCTGTATCTGCATGCCCTGCTGGAAGGCCTGAGCGAGATCGAATACCAGGGCTGGACAAGGCTCACTGAACTTGGAGCTCCGGCTCCGAAACGCCTGGTGACCCTTGGCGGAGGTGCCAGAAACCCCCAGTGGCGACGTCTGCGCCAGCGACTCCTCGGTATTCCGATCCGGAGTTGTTACAGCCCACCTGCAGCAGGGGTCGCGCGCCTCGCACTCACCGCTCTGCAACATCAGGATGAAGAACAGACCGTTCCGGGAGAGAATTGACTGAGCTTCCATGAGCCTTTGGCAAACCGACTCCGTGACGCGCTCGCCATCGGGCTGTTCATCGTGTTGGCCGGATATGTGGGGTACAGCGGTTTTCGACTGGCCCTGCTGCTCTGGCAGCGTCTCAGCTGATTTCATTCCTTCATTCCTGCACTTTTCCATGGCCGCCGATCCGCTCACCCCAGCCATCAGCGATCGCATCTGTCGTCATATGAATGACGACCACAGTGATGCGGTGCTTCGCTACGCCCACCACTACGGAGGCCTGACATCCGCGACAGCCGCGACCATGACTGGAGTCACCGCTGAAGCCATGACCCTGGAGGTCAATGGAGAACCCGTCAGCATTCCGTTTGACCACACCCTGACCGACAGTGAGGATGCACATCGGACGCTCGTGGCCATGCTGCGGAGCATGCCATCAGCTGCTGAGAAGGGGGAATCCTGAGATCAGCCGCACAACAGCACCTTGCTGAACTCCATCAGGAGCTGTCTGAAGCAGCTGTTGATCGAACCGATCTGCGCAATCTGCACAAGGCAGATCCAAGCGACCACCGCTCACTCTGATCTCTGCGAGAGCTGTCGCCATCGGCTTGGTCTCGCAGAGTCTTCAATCAAGGGATTGAACCCGCTGCGCTGGCATGCAGCTTCCTGGTACAACCCTGATGTGCGACGGTTGATCCTCTCGTTGCGGCGCACACAAAACACCAACGCGCTGCAGGCTCTCTGCACAATCCTCCAACGCGACCTGACAGAGCAGAGCCTGCTGGTGCCGATTCCGGGCTGGAAAGCGCAGAGCCGAGCCAATCCGATTCCCAGCCTGATGTGCAGCTGCCTTGAGCGACCAGCGCTCCAGCTTCTGCAGCGGTGTCGACCCACCGTTGGCCAGCACAGACTCAACCGAAAACAGAGAATCCGTAATCAGTGCAACAGCTTCAGCGTGCGGCGTTCCTCGATACAGAAGCCGGCAAGCGGCGGAACAAACCCGTTCCGACAGAAAGAGATCTGGCTGGTGGATGACATCCTCACCACCGGTGCAACCGTTCTTGCTGCACAACAGGCTCTTCAGGCTTCAGGAATCACCGTTCGAGGCGTGCTCTGTCTGGCCAGAACGAGCCTGGAGGTTCCACCCCGTGATTTAGGATTTCTATGTCGCGCAGACAACGCGCCGGGATAGCTCAGTTGGTAGAGCAGGCGACTGAAAATCGCCGTGTCCCCAGTTCAAATCTGGGTCCTGGCACCTTTCTTCAACGCCTTAACTGCGTCCTGAAGCACCATCTATGGTGCTTTTTTTGTGCTCGTGTATCACCAGAGCACCAACTGAGCAGATCCAAGATCCCTCCCCCAGGTGAGAATCCAGCGAACACAAAAAACGGGATGGTTTCTCGCTCCACCCCGTCCCCTCGATTGGTGTGTTCGCCTGTCCCTCAGCTCAGCCCCCCGACATCTGAACAAACGCAGTTTTATGTGTCCTCCCGATACACAAAGTCGTCAAAAGCACAGTTGCGGGGAAAAGTTCCATCAAGCACGGAAGTCCCCCTGAGGTTCACGCTCCTCGAAGCCGTTGGCGCTTCCTCACATCACGCGACTCATTCACCGTCCTTCTGCGTTTGACAGCGACGGCGACGATCGACTTGCTGCGCCAGGAACTCAAAAGCATCGTCAATCAACTGCTGCGGGTCGGTCACTTCGGGGTGGAGGTGTGAATAGACGTTCAGAGTGTTGATCCTTAAGGCGTTGGTGGCATCGCCCTCTTCTTCAGGCAACAGCTCAAGCGAACGACGTGCCTCTTCAATGACCTTGATCTGCTGAAGAGACGGAACCCAGTCGGCCAGTTTTGGATTGGAGCTGAATGGTTTGGTCATCTCGGCCTGGGTCATTGGTCTTCCTCCCGGTGAATGATGGCGAGGAGCAAAAGAACCGACGACAGTGATTCGGGTATCCCTCAGGAATCCGCATCAAGCCCCAAGCCACAGGACGCTTTGACGCTCCATTCCTTGAAAGATCCTTCCCAGGACCCTAGGCGTCTCAACCCTGATGGACTGACAGGACTTTCAGAAGCCGAGACACGAAGGGCAGTTGTGTCAGTTAATCCAGGAGCCGAAGCTGCCAGGTGACAAAACAGGGCGGGACAGGCTGGAGGATGCTGAGCTGGAGAAATCCCCAGAACAACATGAAAACACTGCTCCTGCTGATGTTGCTGCCACCGATGCCGGCAAAGGCCGAGCAGCCGAAGATCCAGTGTCCTGGGGAAAACACCGTTGAGATGAGATGGTGTGCCTCCAAGAGTTTGCAAGAGTCCAATGACGCACTGGAAAAGAAACTCTCTCCAGAGACCCTGAAGCAATGGAGAGAAGCAACCAGCAGGGTCTGCTCTGCTGCGTTTAGGCCTTATTTACAAGGAACGATTTATCCGCAACTGGTCGTCGGCTGTGATGACCGACTCAACAGAGTTCTGCTTGAAGAATGGAAGCGCATGGGCAATTAAGACTGGACACTGACTTCAAAACATCTGCTACTGGTCAATAGAAACCAGAGCACAACACACAGTCAGTATTTACCTGATATTGAGAGAGGCAAAGATCAAGTGGACTTTTGTATACCTGATCACCAACCGAGAGTTTTCAATGGTCCACGGAGCAGAGACCGATGATGAGTATTTCATCATCCAAGAGATCAAAGAAAAACTCGAAAACGCAAGAAAATCGATCAAGCACGCATCTGACAATCTTCGTCAATTAGAGAATCTTGAAATTGACGCTGCAAACCAGATCATGGTGCATCAGAACGACAGGCATAACCTTCAAGACAAAAAGCATATCTTGATGGAATTCAATAAAGCACAACAGAGGATCCTCGAGACAACTCAAATCATGGAATCACATCAAGAAAACGCAAAGCGATGGAGAAGAGAAATGGGGGATATTGTCAACAGCATGTTCCTCTAGAAGAGTCCAGAGTTCAACATGGAAAGATCCGCCACTGAATCACCGATACAACCAAGACAACCATAATTCGCACGACTCTTGGGTGCATCCATCAATGCGGACACCTGACAAGGCTCTGTCATTGATCTGCAAATCTGCCTGTAGGTTTGTCTTTGCGAGCCACATCTCTCTTGTATAAACTCTGCAATGCGGACAGTTACGCGGCTTCAGAAATGATGAGAAGCTGATTATGCGTTCAAGTGGCGATCAATTCAAGACCACACTCTGAAGCTTTACTGAAACAGCAAGCAGACACAGCTGAAGATCACGCGTGAATCACGTCAATCAAAATCACCTCACCTTCGCGGCATCCAACACAGGCGCCTGACATTGTTGATCCATTCAATTCTTCCTCGCAACAATCAATGAGAATCCGCTGGATGCAGGTTCAGAAGGATATTGACCAAGCGAAGCAGGAAACCATCAATCCTGCAAAGATAGCAATCAACCCAGGACAATTGAGGTGGCTTGATTGCTGCTCATACCTTCCAGGCAATGTCTTCACGCTGGATGAAATGCAAATAATGTTGTTCCAGCATATCTGCAGATATCTGTCCGTTGTCAGCAAAGCCTCTGATCTTCTGAGGCGTTCCCAGTTCAGGGAAGTCTTCAAGAGTTAAGCGAAAAGCTGTATGACGGCATGTCGTCCAATCAATTCCTTTCGTGGAGATGCTTGCCATTTCACACGCCCTCTTCAGCAGGAAATTGATGGTGTCTCCAACATGACTTTCATCTTCACGACCTGCCTGCCTTTTGATGTGTGGGAAGTTCAACCATCCAGCAGGTTTCCGCTGGAGGATCCTGCCGATGTTTTCGACGGCATCAGGTCGATAAGCCAGGATTTCCTGCTTGCATCGATCGCCCTTGACGTTCTCCAGAGAGCAAACGATCTCAGTTCCGGCTTCGCTCTGCCTTTTACTGAACCACTCACTTCTCAACCGGGGAGCATCCATTGAACGCAGATAGAAAAACCACTGCAGATGGAGAGCGTCATAGAGATCCACCCAGTTCCTTTGGTTCTGGCGATTGGTCGGGGTCCAATGCAAATTCAGATACTCCGCCTGAGTGATGGACTCCTGAGCAGCGCCACGCGTGAGGTCATTGACAACTCCCACAAGTTGCTGCCATTCCTCGTGGATGAAGTGCCGCTTCTGTCTGACCTGCCTCTTGATCTCGGGGAACCCGGGGCATGTGAGAGCAGGAAAATCTGCTCTTGCTTCCTGAAAAAGGTGACGGATCAGGGTTTTGTATTGCCGCTTGGTCTGTTCTGCAGTGCTTCCTTTCTCTTCACAGTGCTTGCGAACAATCAGAAAGAACTCCAGGAAGTCGTTGCTGGTGATCCGCTCAACACTTTTGTTGGTTGCCCAGGGTTGAAGAGCGAGACAAGCGTTTCCGTTCCATAGGTTCAGCTTGTCGGCCAACCAGCGGCTGCGGTTGTGCCGGGGTTCCTGTTCTGCACTGTCGTACCAACGTTGCCAATAAACCGCGAGAGCATGAACCTGCTCAGCCTGCTGCTCCTCCAGTTCTCTGTGAAGGGCCTTCCACTTGTCCTGCGAAGCGGAGATGGCGACTTTTGCTGCTTCCCACGGATCCGTGGTCCCGCAGGTTCCCTCGATGTAGAGGCGCTTCCCTTGACCACGTTTGGTTCGACCAGCAAACGGACGAGGATCATCTGTCTTCTCCGGCAGGAAGCGCCACTTGAGGTTTTGAGTCTTCCGGCTCTTGGCACTTGGTTTCACACGCACGACCGAAAGGGAAGGATGAGGGATGTTCCCCTGACCACCGAGATCACGCACCACATTGAGAGTGTGCAACGTACCGTTGATCCAGCCTTGGGGAAGCAAGCGAGACATAGAGTTCCCATACCGGCGCCCACCATCAGGAGGGTGGCGGACCTGCTGCCAAACACTTCCAACAGGTAGATGCGCAGTAGGGGATCAGCAAGAAGACAAGACCTCAATAGGCATGTTTTGCATCACTCCTACACCAGTTTGAGCGCTCCAAGAGGCCAATAGTCGCAACGCCTCAAGCTCCAACCTGAGTACCGGCAATTCGCAGTAGCGGTCATTGATTCCTATACCGGTGAACGACGATCGACAGTTCAACAACGCCGATGGCTTCGCCATGGTGTTCGATCCGGCATGGAAAGAATGCCTGAAGCGGGGCGAACTTGACGACAAATCCGTCGACGAAAAGATCGCAACAGTGATGCTTCGCTTGAATGAGCACCCGTTTGTGCAATCAGAACCTGAACAGGCACGCCAGGTGGCCCGGTTCAGAGTTCGGCTGCTGGAGCTTTAAGCAGCGGAACTGTCTCTCCGTTGAAAAACTCAGGCGCTGAGAAGGTCGATCTGATCGTCTTCATTCTGTTGGTCAAGCGCGTCGTGGGCGGGATCGCTCTGCGGATCATCCACATACACAGTTTCATTCAGCGACGGCTCAGATTCATCATTTTGGTCAACCTCCTCATGGCTGGAGATCACACCATCAAGAGAGTCATGCTGAATCCCATCAGCAGTTGGAGGCACCAGTTCAATCACCTGCCGCGGAGCATCCTCATCAAGAAGACCTCGAAGGTGTCTGAGACGGTCACCGCTGTCATCAAGCAACAGTCTGCTGGCTTCATCCGTCTCGGGAGCTGAATGATCTGACGACGACTGCTCATGAAGGTGATCAAAGCGCTCCTCCAATGCGAGCAGCCGCAAGGTGAGTGACTCAGCGATTTCACTGACCGCATGCAGCTGACGACTGAGCTGCTGGACCATCGCGGAATTGACTTCAGCTGCAGCCATGGGACACAAACCGTGTGGGCCTGATCGTATCGATCGTGTCTGGCTTGTCCAGCAGTGCTTCCCACGGGGATGGCATGCACGTGGTTGTTCAACTCGGCAGCAACAGGTCGGAAGCTCGCGGATCGCCGACTCATCTTCTGATGACAGCCTCAACGAACGGCACCAGAGAATCCGAACAGTGCGGATACAGTTCCCAAGGCCGGACTTGAGCGATGGATGGATCACAACAGGCCAGCCTCACGTCGTGGATCGAGGGGCTCGGAGCTGAGAAGGAACAGATCCATTCCGTGGGGGATCAGATCCTGCGACTCAATCTGAAGCCGGACGATCTCCAACTCTGGCGGGATACCTTCACCGCGATGGCGAAGCCTGGAAATGTTCTGCTGGCCTGCGAAAGCGACGCCTGTCCGTTGGAGGCAACGAGACTCACCTGGGTTGTTGGAGCCGCCATCCGCAGTACGGCGGTCAGCTCGGCCGCCGCCGCCGGCCAACTGTTGAAACGTCTTGGAGTCAGCGATCCAATTGCTGAGGCAATCCCCTCCCACTGCCCTGGGGTCGGCAACGAGATTGCTTGGGCGTTCTATCTGGAGCGCCATGGCTGGCTCACAGCTTGCCCGATCCTTCCTGCCCCACCAAGCGACAGCACCGTTCATCCGTGAACTCCGCATCAGCAGAACGCATCAAGCAACTGGCACTGCGTTCGCAGGTCTGCGGACTCAGCAAGGATTCCAGCCTGCCGGAGCATCTCAGGAATCTGATCCACCAGGCCGATCAGGGCAGACGTCTTCTTGACAATGATGAAATCCGGTTGTGCTGCGACTGGTCAGGTGCAGATGCCGCTCCGCTGATCGCCCTGCAAAGCCGGGCATCAGATCTCGTTGATCAGGCGCGTTCGGATCTTCTGAAGCAGCAGCCGCAGCTGGTGCAACCTGGCGGCAAGTTATTCCCTCAGGAGCGGGCCGAAGCCTGCTGGCGAGACTGCTTCCATTTCCTGAGAGTCAGCATTTATGGAACAGCACTGCAGCGATCGGAAATCTCTGACGGCAAGGGCATGCAGTACCTGGCTGAGCTGTACGCACTGCTCGATGTACCTGTCCCGGCATTGTTGCTGGCACTGGATCAACTGCAACACCACGCGCTGATCACCTACAGAGACCTCGGAGCGGAAGCAGATGCAGAAGCACTGGGTGACGCACTCACTCACCTGTGCAACATGATTCGCAAGGAGATGAAGGAACACGACGGCAGGCAGCATCAAGGCCCAGAAACAGACATAAAATGATCACCGACTACTGAGCATTTCTACGGATGGCGCTTCGGCTGCTCGACTACCCGCTCACAAGCCAAAACAACCGTGTCGGCAATCAGGGTGGCCTGGAGTCTGAGCTCAACCGTGCCACATTTCCCAGTCGCGAAGATCGAGGTGCGCAGATCGAGCAGGCATATCGCCAGATCTTCTTTCATGCGATGAAATGCGATCGCGACGTGAATCTTGAATCACAGTTTCGCGATGGCAGCATTACAACAAGGGACTTCGTTCGAGGGCTGCTGCTCTCAAGACGCTTCCAGGAAGGTTATGTGGCCTGCAGCACGAACTACCGACTCGTCGACCAGGTCGTTGGACGGGTTCTCGGTCGAGAAGTTCATGGGCAAAGCGAACGAATCAGCTGGTCAATCTTGATTGCCGAGAAGGGCTTCAGCACTTTTGTGGATGCCGTTCTCGACAGCAAGGAGTATCTCGATTCATTCGGCTATGACGATGTACCAAGCCAGCGGTCACGGGTTATTCCAGGCGCCTCAACAGGTGAAATGCCCATCTATCAGCAATTCCCGCGCTACGGAAGTGACTGGCGAGATCGGCAGTGGGACCTGAAACTGCAAGCCAGAATTGAGATCGAAACGCTTGTTCCCGCCTACATTAAAACCCCCGAATGGGCCAAAAAGGTATGGCTGGGGCTGGCCGCGATTGGCGCCTTCGAACTCATCAGAGTTTTACTTATTGTCGCAGGAGAAATGTACAGCACTCGCTGAACCAAATTTCTATATATAATATTTTTATGGCAACTAAATAATATATTTCGAAGATTGCTGACTACATGGTTCAGATCTTTTTCTGAATCCAGAGAACCGATTCCAATCTGCCTGATTAAATGCTACCCAGGGCTGTTGCATAAGACCCGGGGAGGGCTTTTGCTCAAGGGCACGGCATTATGAGCTTGAAAAACAAACAGCAAGTGCGCCGCAGAGTGCCATTAAGAAATTCGAAGCATTATCAGAAAACATTTTGTTGCAAGCCTGAAGACCCAGTGGAGTTCAACAGAGAAGGGGTTTATGGTCTGCGAAGAAGTTTCCGCACAGATCAGTAATGGTCGTCATCAAGCCGACACGCGATTTCACGAACCAATACCGCGTCTCTTACTCCGGAGACAAATCAGCAAAACAGAAATCCAATACGGCGACCAATCTTTATCGCATGGAATCGGAGAAAGGTGGTTTTCTCCCACGCAGTGGCAAAGCAGGGATCACCATCCATGAATACAAGGAAAATCTATGTTCTGCAATGGGCGTAGGAATCGGACCAAGAGTTCACTCCGAATGTCCGTTCAGCAGCGTCAATGAGGTTTATGCAGCTTCAGGAAGTGAAGCTTTAGCAACAACCATCGCAGCAAGCTACAGGCAGGTTCTTGGAAATCTCGGACCAATGGATAGCCAGCGCAGCATTGAACTGGAATCTCAACTCAGCAACGGCGAAATCAGCGTTAGAGATTTCGTAGCAGGTCTTGCAAAATCTGAACTATATAAAGAGAAGTATTTCCGCAGCGTTTCCCCCATTCGAGGAGTGGAACTGAATTACAAACATCTTCTCGGAAGGCCGCCAGTAAATCAGGCTGAAGTCAGCGCTGCAATTGCAATGATTGCAGAGCATGGTTTTGACGCCCTGATTGATAAGATCACCCGCTCAGGCGAATACCTGGAAGTCTTCGGTACTGATACCGTTCCCTACCCCCGCGCCTGGACGTCTGAAGCTGGGGCCTATTGCTCCACATTCACAAATCTTGCTCGAGTCACTCCTGCAAACGCTGCCTCTGACACGACAATCGAATCGCGAAGTCAGCTTGTCATGGAATTCTCCAACGCTCGCAGGATTTCCCAGTCTGGCTCTGGCTTCGATGTCAGTGGTTTCGTGTATTCCAAAGCAGTCAAGGATCCTTACTACGGAGCCTTCCAGAGAATGTATCAATCAAAAAATGCCAAAACCTGGGCTCAGCAAAGTAGCTGAACCTGATTCGGAACAAACCAACTCATCAACAGTCTTTCTTACAAAGCACTGATTTAAAAATCAGTGCTTTTTTATATCTGCACCACAAGAAGAGAAACTCAATCATCGTCGATCTGCCAGTCTCATCAAGACCGGCAGAAGAGTAATATGTGAACAAGTGTGATTGGCTGTCGAACTGTGACGTCAAAATTTGTTGACCTTAGGCAGTGGACTGCGCCGGAAACACAAAGACCAGAAAACAATCAGTCGCTGATATTTGATGCGAGGGGAGCCAACTGGAGTGGTTTGGACATTGGCGAACATGATCTCAGCGGCGCCCTACTTTGCCGATGCGATCTGCGTGGCAGCGATCTGAGTCGATGCAATTTGAACGGTGCCGATCTGCGTTTGGCGATTTACGACTCAGGCACACGTGTTCCTGAGAATTTTTCAATTCAGGCAAGCGGTGCCGTCGGCCCAGGCGCGAAGTTGAACGGAGCATTTCTAAACAACGCCGATCTGAGGGGCGTCGATCTGCGCCATTCAATCCTGATGGGCGCTTACCTCAGTGGAGCTGATCTGTGTGGTGCAATCCTGGACGAAACCTCTCTGGCTGGGGCTGATCTCCGCAATGCAAAGTTGCGGGGAGCCATGTGCAGGGGAACACGCTTTGGGACCAGTCAACTGGACATGGCTGATCTCCGCGGCGCGGACCTCGAGAACGCTGCTCTCGACAGTGTGGAATCCATCAAAGGGACTGATTTCAGCCTGTGTACAGGCCTGGAACATCAGCTCGAAAACCTGCTCAGCCGGGATGCCATGGAACTCGACCACTGGAACCCGTTCACACGCAGCACGGCGAGGAAGAGCCTCGAATCGCTCAAAAACGAAAAGGTGGGGTGAAGCAGCCTCTTATCTGCGTCAAACCCATTCCCGCAGCACGCGATTGTCATGTCACGCAATATTTAGACACACTTGATTGAGGTTTATAAAGAAGCCGCTCGCGCACGGCACTTCTGACTGACGATAGGCAGGCGAATAATGCGAGAAACTACATGCCCTTCGGTCCTGCCTCGCTATTGGGGGTCGAACGCTTCTCGGATGAGAGTGAAGCGCCCCTTGAGCTGCTCCCCGGCGACGATGACGACAAGAAAGAGCAGATCATCCGTCGGGTCTATCAACAGGTGCTTGGCAACGCTTACGTCATGGAAAGTGAGCGCCAGATCGTCGCCGAGTCCCAGTTCAAGGTCGGCGAAATCAGCGTCAGAGAATTGGTGCGACGAATTGCCAAAAGCGAGCTGTATCGCACCCGCTTTTTCGACACATGTTCCCGATATCGCTACATCGAGTTGGCGTTCCGCCATTTTCTCGGGCGGGCACCCGAAGATTTCCAGGAAATGCGCACCCACGCCGAGCGCCTGGACAGCAAAGGCTATGAAGCTGACATTGACAGTTTTCTGGATTCAGCCGACTACCAGAATGCATTCGGCGAGTGGATTGTTCCGTTCCAGCGGGGATGGAAAACTGAATGCTGCACGACTCTTCAGGAGTTCACCTGGAGTTTCCAGCTGCTGCGAGGCAACAGCAGCAGCAGCCTGAAAGGCGACCTGGCTGGGAATCGAAGCAAGCTCGGTGGAGCGGTTTATCAGAACCTTCCGCTGCCGGTGGTTCCACCTTCATCCAATGAGACAACGGGCTGGAGTTTCCGTCCGGCCAGCAACCTCCAGGATGCGCCAACGCGCCTTGGAGCTGGCGCGGGTCAGGAAGGAGTGACTTACCGAGTGGAAGTCACGGGTTACAGCGCCAACAATGTGCGGCGTATTTCCCGATATACACGCAGTAATCGGGTCTATTACGTTCCTTTCGACAAGCTTTCAGAGCAATTCAAACGAATTCACAGGGAAGGAGGAAAGATCGCAAGCATCACTCCAGTGACATAAGCGCTTCAGAGCCAACAAACAACACAAATTCACAGCAAACAACCTCACCGATCAGAACCATGGCAACCAATCAAACTTCAAACGGATTCGGCGCTGAAAGCAAGTGGAAGTCTCCTGTCAGTTTTCAAAGAAAGGGGCAGGCTGAGCCAAAACCCGCGCTCACGATTGGTGAATTTCTGAAGCAATCCTGCGACCAGATGGGCATCGGCGTGGGGCCTCGCAGCCACGAGGATTGTCCTCACCGAGTCACTGCAGAGTGCTACAGCCCAGATGATGACAGCTCGCTCAACGAAGTAATCGCAGCTGCCTATCGACAGGTCTTCGGTAACGCTCATGTCATGGATTATGAGCGTTGCGTTGAACTTGAAGCACAGCTTCGCAACGGCGATCTGGATGTTCGTAACTTCATCAGAGGACTTGCCAAGTCGAGTTTCTACAAGTCTCGTTTCTTCTCCTCTGTTGCCCCGCAACGCGGAATTGAACTGAATTTCAAACATCTGCTCGGGCGTGCACCTCACTCACAGGCAGAGGTCTCAGGGAAGATCACTTTGCAGGCTCAGAATGGCCATGATGCGTTAATCGACAGCATTGTTGACTCCGCTGAATATCTTGAAGTCTTCGGTAGTGATGTTGTTCCCTACGCACGCGCCTGGAGTTCCCCTGCTGACCTGGCGACATCAGCATTCCCCATGCTTGCCGCACTGCAGAAGAGCTTTGCAGGCAGTGACAGCGCACGCGGCGGCAGCAGTGCACTGACCAGCAGCATGGCTTCAGGGAATGCTCCTCGCATCAGCAGTCCTTCCGAAGCCATCGGTGTCAGACCCTCTACCGCCTTCTCCAAAGGTCAGATCATCAGCAGACCGCCTGGCATCACAAGCGGCAAGGACTCGGCACCGATGCGTGGTGACGCCTATGTCTTTTTCGGCCTTGGTCAGCGGGAACAGGAAACCTATCAGCGCTGTCCCGGCGATTCCGCAGACCAACTGAATGCACTGATCCGCGCCTCTTACAAGCAGGTGATGGGCAATCCTCACCTCATGGAGTTCGAGAGATCTGTCACGGCGGAAAGCAAGTTCCTTGATGGCTATCTGAGCACCAGGGAATTTGTCAGAGCAATTGGCCTTTCAGCCGAATACAAAAAGCGGTTCTTCGAGACGAATGCCCCTTATCGCTTCATCGAACTCAATTTCAAGCATTTCCTCGGCCGTGCCCCCAAATCACAGGCAGAGATCAGTGAGCACACCAGAATCCTGGCTGACCAAGGCTATGAAGCTGAAATCTGCAGCTATGTGGATTCCGAGGAATACCAGAGCACGTTCGGAGAAGACACCGTGCCGTTCGCTCGAATTCTCTCTGAAAACGGCCGATCTCAGGTTGCCTTCAACCGGCATCTGAAGCTGGCTGAAGGCTTCGCTGCCAGCGACACGGTATTGAGCAGTTCTTCCTTGGTCACCTCAGTGGCGACAGGAATGGTTCCTGGAGGGTGGAGTTCCACCACAACACGGATCAACAGAACCGGAACTCAGTCGGGTGCGCCTGATCCGACCAAGAAACGCTTCAGGATTGTGGTGGCGGCCCAGACCGCTCGCTCCAGACAGCGTACCGCTGGAAGCACTTATCTCGTCTCCGGAAAGGATATGTCCAGCCAGATGAAGTACATCCATGCAAGAGGCGGGAAGATTGTATCCATCACAGAGGTGATGTAACAGCACAATCACCAACCAGTTTCCACCAAGGCCTTTTCATTGAAAAGGCCTTTCAATTCTCTATCACCTAATTCACCATCAACATGCCTCAAATCACAACTCTTTCTTCCCAAGCCAACGCTGATTTAGGTCATGCTGATGAAGTGATTCAAAGCATTTACAAGCAGGTTTTTGGCAACCGTCACCTCATGGAGCTTGATGTGAACAAGTCTCTTGAGGCTTTGTTCATGAACGGAGACCTCACCGTTCAAGGATTCGTAACAGCACTTGCACAGTCTGATACATACAAGAAACTCTTTCTCGAAGACAAAAGCCCCTACCAATTTGTAGAGCTGAACTTCAAACATTTACTGGGGAGACCCCCACATGATCAGCAAGAGCTGATGGAACACGTGAAAAGAATGAATACAGAAGGTTATGATGCTGAAATAGCAAGTTACACCTACAGCGAGGAGTACTTAAGCGCATTTGGAATTGATCAAGTGCCATACAATCGTTCAAGTGAGTCAATCCATGGTGGGAGAACCATCAACTACACAAGAGGAATCGCTGTTGATGCAGGATTCGCTGGCTATGACGCAGCAAGCAAAGGATCCAAACTGCTGAGCAGCCTCTCCACTGGAAATGCTCCTGCGATCGTCGAACGCAAAAGTGTTGGCAACGCCAATGGCATCTCAATCTTCTGGACATCACGTCGTCAGATCAGTGGGAACCGTCGAGTCATGCAGAAATCGGTCGTCAGCCAAACCTCGATGTCTGCGACCCTGCGCAGCATCCAGGCCCAGGGTGGACAAATCATTTCTATTTCGAAGGCTTAACTCTTCACAAAAACACGCTCAAATTTCAAAATTAATTTGAGATAATTAAGCTGGTGGTTGTGATCGCCAGCTTTTCCTTCTGACAAAGCCAGACCGAACCACCATCCCGGTTTTCTGATTCCCACATGCCGATTCTCAGAGATACATCACGATCAGACCCGAACCAGTCTGATGCCTTCAATCAGTCCGTCTCTTCTGTGCCGATGGCAATGTCGATGATGGTCGATTCGATGGTGAACATGATGCAGGCAAATCTGCCCAAAAATGCTGAGCGATCAAACGCCAACACAGATAATGGATATTGAGCAGTTTGTTGCTCAAAGCATTGGAGAGTGGCGCTCAATGAGAAGTGGTCATTCTCTTGCCTTTCAACAATTTGAAGATGTCCTCAGTGAAATATCAATCAGTGCTGCTCATGACAATGAAGACCAGCTTATCGATCTGATCAAAGCTTCATCACAACCGGATGACAGTCACTACGTGTCTCCCTTTTCAATGGAATGGAGTGCAGAGAGTGACTGGGAGCCAGATGACCCAAGCGAAGTTTCCACTGGTTCATGTCTGATCATCCCCATACCCAAGGATGGCAGAACTGGAAGGCTGTTGAGAAGCGTAGGTTACGCGGAATCGATAGCTGCAGAATCAGAATATCGTTTTCTTGACGATGGCACGTTCATTCTCAAGACTCACTATGATCAATCCATTGCGGAAGAACGAATTTGGTTCGTTTCTGACAACGTTCGCTGTCGTTCGTCAGTCCTAAAAACTTCAGAGGGATCAGGCATTCTGCAATCTTCATTTGCTTCTGAAGTCAGAAAAATCTCTGTGTAGTGATTGACACCAAATCAGATTCATGAACCTCGAAGAGAAAGTTAGGTTTGCAAAAACTCTCTCCGGAGTGTTTGATAACTTTGATCAGTCACAGGAGCGGCCTAAAGACTTTGCACGGATTAATATTGTATTCCGTCCATTACCTTGGGAGATTTTTAGAGGCCCAGGCTTTTATTCAGAACAGTATTATGATTACTCTCCATGGGAACCCTACAGGCAGGGAATTCATCGCTTAACCTACGATGATGACATCTTCATTGTCGAAAACTTTGGATTCAGCAACAGAGAAAGATTGGCTGGGTCTGGTAGAAATCCCGAGTTGCTTGATTCACTTGACATAAACAGTCTTCAAAAGCGATGTGGATGTTCAATGCAATTCAAAGAGACAAAAACAGGGCATTATGTTGGCAATGTTGAACCAGGCAAGGAATGCATAGTTCCGAGAGATGGCAAATTAACCTACCTGGTGAGCGAAGTTGAAGTTAATGAACAAACGTGGATCAGCCGAGACCGCGGTTTCGATCCAGAGACTGATGAGGTGAGGTGGGGTTCAGAGCATGGTCCCCTCAAGTTCAAACGCATCGAAGATCTCTCCGAAATGGTGACATCTCAGTGGATCAATGAAACCGAAAAGTGAATGCAAAATAGTTTAAAACAGCTGAAAGGGTGGATAAGGTCCCAACATTTGATCTGTGAAGGAACTGACTTTGTCTTTGAAACAGTTGATCAAACGCAGCTGGAGAAATTTGAACGATGTATGAGTGAAATTGGCGGCAAAGTAAGACAGATTAAAGCTGTTGGTAATTGGCCAATGGGGCCAAATCGTTCTTTTAAAATATTACGCGCTATTGCAAGTGTGCCCAGGCCTGGAGGTGAAAGCCTGGTGACCTATTGGGCAAAACGAGGGGGGAAGCAAACTCGTTATTCAGAGATCAACACTTGAGATCACTCTGTGAACCAACCCATCCAGGTTGGCTTTGAAAAATCGGTGTGTTGGCTCCATTTGCGCAAAATAGCAAGCGGATCAATCTGAAATCCGCGCTCCGCTGCAATGGCAATCACCTGATCCTGATTAAGTGCTGATTTGATCTCGTCCTGAAGACTTTGATCTGTTTTCGCTAAGGCAATAAATTCTTCAAGAATTTGATCCTGTTCAACGTCGGACATCATTCAGCTCATAATATCGTGATGAAAGCGCGGTTGTTACGAATAATTCGTATCTGCGCCCTCCATCAGCATAGCTCTCCAGGCAGAGAGCTGACGAAACGCCCATGACCAGTGGCTGGTCTGAGTAGCTGATACTTTTTGCTTTACGGAGTCAGATAATTGTGAGAAGTCACGTTCAAAGAAGGCATTCCATTCATTCTGGTTGAAAACAAAACCCTTACTTTGCGCATAAGCAACGATTTCATTGTGAGATTCAAGAGGTTTCAACCCGGTCGCAAGCTCATGGGAACGAACGACCTCATCCACAAAACGCGTCAGTTCTTCAGAGTTCATCAGCAACTCTCGATCCAGATTGCAAAATTTGCATTGGCGCAGATCAGTTGCAAGACAAGCGGACCACCAGTGCAACGAAGAAGCCTCCAAGGGAGACCCTGATTGATCACTCCGGAATCCACAAGGATCTTTGGAGGCCGAGTGGCCTGATCGAGTGGTATCAAAGCTGCACCGGTCAGAGAAGTGTCAACAGATTGAACAACCTTGCGCAGGGTGTCTATGTCACTCACTTGATTCAACTGATCGCGAACATTCTGATCATTTCTCAGTGTCTCAACAAAACGTGGCAAAGCTTGTTCCGCTTCAGCAGAGACTGGCATTTGATTAAAAGGTACCTGACTAACTCTAACAGAGAGAATGAAGGCTGTTTAATCGCGGCGTTGCAAAGGAGTCAGAAACTTTTTGAGAGGGTATAAAGAACCAGATGATGACTGGTCGACCCAAAGACACTGAACTGAAAAAGTTCAAACTCATGCTTGAGAATGGAACGCCGATATCAGTCAATCTTCCAGACCATGATTTATCGAATCAGCTTGCTTGATCATCGAAAAATTGACCAAGTGGGCCGCGAAAATTGCGTCATAAAGAAAAATGCCGCCAGTGCAGGCACTGGGAAAGAATGGAGATTCCGGAGCCAGAGTCAGGGCGAGTCGGACCTGAATTCAAGCGAAATGCGGATCAAATCAGACTGATCATCTTCTGATCCAACAGACCTTGATGTTCGACAGCCAGGCATGACTGGCACTGGACTTGCAGTTCTTGAGCAAGGACGAGGACATCGAGAACACCCAGCAACCCTCTTACACCGAAACAGCGCCAATGTGACGGGAGACTCAGAGCCATGGCAGCTGGTTTCCAGCTCGAGCGACCCTGCTGCTACGCCGACGCAACACATCAACAGGGCGGTCACATGCTTTTGGCGAAGACTCGCCGATCCACGAACGCATCAAAGACAGCAGTTCGTGCTGTTCGCAAGCATGTAGCAAAACCTTCTACCAGATGGCATCACAAGCTCAAGGAGAGAGTTCCGATGAAGACCGTTATTAGCACTTAAAGAGATCTCTGAACGGGTCCTTAAACAGTCGTCATAAACATGCACTCTGTTTGCAGCGCAGGGCATCCAAAGCCAGGCGCACAAGCGGTTTTGCGAATTTTATTTTTTCCTTCGAATTGACTTTGCAAACTT
>CAYWOE010000005.1:0-20255 GCA_964459855.1 uncultured Synechococcus sp.
TGTAGAAGACTTTCTGGCCATGTGCCATGGCGCGATGAATGGCGTACTCGCCGACCAGGGTCTTTCCTGACCCCGTCGGGGCACTCACCACCACGGAATGCCCCTGATTCAGAGCGTCGATGGCCTCGAGCTGAAAATCATCCAGCGGAAAGGGAAACAACTGCGCCGGATCCGGCGAACCCCCCTGAGCGGGCCGTGAAGCCTGGCTGTCTTGCTCCGCCATGGATTCAATCCTAGGGACGCCGCCGCAACATGATCGGCATGGACCGAGACTGCACTGCATGAGCACTCATCCGGCCCGACGCCGTCAGCTGCGCACCTGGACTCCTGCTGATCGGCAGGAGCATCTGCAGGCGGTGGCGACCGGTGTGGAGCAAGGTTCGAAAAACAGTCCGGAGCTGCTGGATCTGGCCAGCAATGACTACCTCAGTCTCTGCCGTCATCCGGCCCTGATCGCCGCGGCCGAGTCACAGCTGCGCTGCAGCGGACTGGGCTCCGGCGGCTCACGACTGGTGAGCGGCAGTCGCCCGGTGCATGTCCAGCTGGAGTCCGAGCTGGCCCGCTGGCTTGGACGCGAGAGAGTGCTTCTGTTTCCAAGCGGGTTTCAGGCCAACCTTGCGGCCGTCTGTGTCCTGGCCAACCGCCACACCACCGTTTTGGCGGATCGACTGATCCATCACTCACTGCTGGTGGGGGTCCAGGCCAGCGGCGCCAGACTCCGGCGGTTTTCCCACAACGACCTCGGGTCGCTGGAACGTCTGTTGCTGCGCAGCCGCAGCGAACGTCCGCAGGCACCCCTGCTGGTGATCAGCGAGAGCCTGTTCAGCATGGAGGGCACCAGCCCCCCGGTGCAGGATCTGGCAGCACTCTGCGAACGCCACGGTGCGCGCCTGCTTCTCGATGAGGCCCATGCCCTGGGTGTGCTCGGCGAAGGCGGCCGGGGCCTGGGATTCGGCGAAGACGGGGTGACTCTGCTCAGCGGCACCCTCGGCAAGGCCTTCGGCAGCGGTGGCGCCTTCCTGGCCTGCGACAGCGAGCTCGGAGAGAAGCTCCTGCAGGGAAGCGGTGCCTTCCGCTACACCACGGCGCTGGCAC
Organism: uncultured Synechococcus sp.; assembly: GCA_964459855.1. GTDB lineage: Bacteria > Cyanobacteriota > Cyanobacteriia > PCC-6307 > Cyanobiaceae > Synechococcus_C. The sequence goes on from CAYWOE010000005.1 coordinate 1,096, forward strand.
CACCTCTGGCAGCCGGCGCGCTTGCCGCCCTCGAGCTGATGCAGGCCAACCCCGACTGGGGCCAGCGACTGGTGGAGCGCAGCGAGAACTGGCGAGCCCGGCTGGTCGAAGCCGGCTGGGCCCGACCGACAGGTCGTGGGCCGATCCTGCCGCTGATCGTTGGTGACGATCAACACTGCCTGAACCTGCAACACCAGCTCGAGCATTCAGGTCTGCTCACAGCTGCGATCCGCCCACCCACGGTGCCGGAAGGCAGCGCCCGGCTGCGGCTGGTACTGCATCGCTGCCTTCCCGATGAGACATTGGAATCACTGCTGAGGGCCCTCAGGGATGCCCGCCTTGCCTGATGAGACAGGTCATCGCCATGCATGGCTGGAGCGGCGACAGCACGGCCTGGGCTCCATGGGAGCGTCATTTCAGTCACCGAGGCTGGCTCTGGCAGAGCGGTGAACGCGGCTATGGCAACCGACAAGCATGTGACCCCTGCTGGAGCGAACCAACCGGCACCGAAGCAAGCCAGTCGCCGCTGCTTTCGGGGCCACCGCGCAGGGTCGTGATCGGTCATTCCCTCGGTCCCCATCTGATCAACACCGCTGTGCTCCGCCGGGCCACGGATGTGGTGCTGCTCGCCAGCTTCGGGCGATTCGTTCCGGAGGGCCCCGAAGGAAGAGCCTTGCGCACTGCTTTGAAAGGAATGCTCAAGTCGATCGGCGGGGCCGGAGAGGCCACGATGCTGAGAGCATTTCTGAAACGGGCCGCGCAACCGGCTGGCCTGGAAGGTCTGCCACCGGGGCCGGAACGGCAGGGCCTCTCCCAGCAGGGGCGGGAGTGTCTGCGAGCTGATCTCGATCGACTGATCGCAACCACCGGGCTGCCTTCGGGTTTTCCGAAAACGGCGCGGGTGCTGGTGGTGGAGGGCGCAGAGGATGCAATCGTTGCTCCGGCGGCGAGTCGGGAACACCTGCAGGCACTGACGCATCATCTGGAGCAAACGCCCGCGCACTGGCAGCTCAGCGGTGTCGGACATGCACTGCTGGTTCCCGACCTGCTGGTCCGGGTCCAGCGGTGGCTGGATCACAGCGGGCGAGACTGCTGATGAACGGGATCAGCAACTGGGGCGACAGGGTTCTCAGACGTTTCGAACAGTCGGCAGAGGCCTACAACGCATCGGCACAGCTGCAGCATGCGGTGGCCTGTCAGCTCGCCGATCTGTGCAGGCAACACCCCGTTCCCGCCGGGCTGTGGGTGGATCTCGGCAGCGGCACCGGTCATCTTGCAGAGGCTCTCGAAGCTCGGCATCCGGGCCAGCGCGTCCTGCGTGTTGACGGCAGCGAAGCCATGCTGAAACAACAGCCTGCCTGTGCCGAAACGCAGCAGTGGGACCTGAGAGACCCGCTTCCGCGATGGCAGGAGGCTCCCAGTCTGCTGGCATCGAGCTTCTGCCTGCACTGGCTGCCTGACCCCGGACAGATCATTCAGCAATGGCTGAGCCAGCTCACTCCCGGGGGATGGTTGGCGCTGGCCTTGCCGGTGGATGGTTGCTTCCCCCAGTGGCATCAAGCCGCGGAGACCAGCGGCATCCCCTGCACGGCGATTGCCTTTCCGCAGGTGGTGACGCTCGGCGCGGGAATCGATGCCGATCAGATCAGGCTGCGGAAGCGGATGTTCTGCAACAGCGTTGCTGAAAGCCTTCCCAGGCTGCTGAAACCATTGCGCAGGGTCGGAGCCGGCTGCAGCCCTCAGCCGCCTCTGCCGGTTCGGGACTGGCGCGCGCTGCAGCTGGCCTGGCCGGACCACGATGACGAAGGACGGCTCAGACTCACCTGGGTGATTCAACTGCTGCTGATCCAACGATGACTCCCAGCTCAGCTGCATTGCGTCTTGTGGTCTGCGGCACCGACACAGACGTGGGCAAGACGGTGGTCAGTGCTCTGCTCGTGCAGGGGCTCAACGCCATCTACTGGAAACCGGTGCAAAGCGGCCTCGAGGCCGGCGGGGATCGCGAGAGGATCATGAGGCTGATCGATCTGCCGTCCGATCGCTGGATCAAGGAGGCCTATGCCTTCCACGCTGCCGTTTCGCCTCACTGGGCCGCGGAGCTGGAGGACACGCGCCTTGATCCGAAGCGACTGACGCTTCCACCCATCGGGGCCAGGCCACTGGTGGTGGAGACCGCCGGCGGGCTGCATGTTCCTCTCACCAGGACCTGGCAGCAGATCGATCAGCTGCAGGAGTGGATGCTGCCCGTTGTGCTTGTGGCCCGCAGCGGACTGGGCACCCTGAACCACACGCTGCTGAGCCTAGAAGCACTCCGAAGCCGCAAGATCCCAGTGGTCGGCTTGATCCTGAATGGACCTGCACATGCCGACAACCCGAGAACCCTTGCTGAAATCGGCAATGTTCCTGTGCTCGCGGAACTGCCTCCCCTGCATCCTCTCAATGGTGAAACACTGCGGAACGCATGGCACAAACTGGGGCTCGGACCTAAGTTCGAGGCGTTTGCGAACCGTCCTGACAACCGATGACAAGCCGTCAGACCTGGGCCACAGTGGCCGTTGTTCTCCTCTGCGGCGGCATCCTCGTGCTGTTCACCGATGTGGAGGTACAGCTGGTGCGCTGGTTCAACTGCGGGCCGATCGCAACCCTCGGAGAAAAAGACAGCGACGTCTGCCGGTGATCCGTCATGCGAAAAGGTGCTATCCCATCGGACGGGATCGCAGTGGGCATCGGCCCATCATCAGAGCCACATGGCGCACGGCCATGGTCAAAGGCCATCCCTGACGCAGCTGCTCATGGATCTGTTCGATCTGGGACGGTGACCAGCCGCGCATTTCAAGCCGAGCCTTGATCGAGGGCCAGCCACCTTCAAAGAAAATGCTTCGTGCCCCAGCTCCCTCCGGGCCACAGCGAGGGCGCTGGGGCGCCGGTTCCACAAATCGATTGGAAGACGGCCGTGCACGACTTTTGAAAGCCTGATCCATGGCCATGGCTGGCCTCGCAGTCCTGTGCCCATGATGACAACAGGCCATCAAGCGTGCCCAGTGTCACGGAACCATCACCCCCACCTCTGGCCGCCCTTCACATCGATCACCACAACCCCGCCGCTCGAGCAGGTGGTGCGCGGTGAAGGAGCGCTGTTGTTCAGAGCTGAAGGACCACCTCTGATTGATGCGATCAGCAGCTGGTGGGTCACTCTTCACGGCCACGCCAACCCGGTGGTTGCTGCCGCGATCGCCGAACAGGCAGCCACTCTGGAGCAGGTGATCTTCGCGGAATTCACCCATCCGCAGGCGGAACGGCTGGCCATGCGACTGGCTCAACGCACCGGACTCGATCGTGTCTTCTTCTCAGACAACGGCTCCACAGCTGTGGAAGTGGCCCTGAAAACGGCCGTGCAGATGTGGCACAACCGCGGAGAGCCACGTCAGCAGCTCGTTGCCTTTGATGGGGCGTACCACGGCGACACCTTCGGAGCGATGGCTGTCGGAGCACGCAGCCTGTTCAGTGAACCGTTCGACCCGATGCTGTTTCCGGTGCGACGGATCCACTGGCCCCATACGCATTGGAATGACAGCGATGTGGAGGCAAGTGAACAGCAGGCCCTCGATGAACTTGAGCAGGCTCTTGGAACACCGACCGCAGCAGTGATTCTCGAACCGCTGATTCAGGGCGCCGGCGGGATGCGCATGGTTCGGCCTGAGTTCATGCAGGGCGTGGAGCAGCGGGTGAGGCACGCCGGCAGCCTTCTGATCGCCGATGAGGTCCTTGCCGGCTTCGGTCGTTGCGGCCGACTTCTGGCCTCCCAGCGAGCAGGCATCCAGCCCGATCTTGTGGCGCTGTCCAAAGGTCTGACGGCAGGATTTCTGCCGATGGGGATCACGATGGCCAGTGAGGGGATCTTCCAGGAGTTCCTCGGCAGCGATCCGACCAGAACCCTCTGGCATGGTCACAGCTTCACAGCCAATCCTCTCGGATGCGCAGCGGCCAATGCCAGCCTCGATCTGCTGGAAGCGGATCCCGCCTGTCATGAGCAGTTCGAGGCGCGTCATCAGAGCAGGCTGGAACGGTTGGCTGAGCACCCCAGGGTGCAACGCGTCAGGCTCTGCGGCACAATCGCGGCCTTCGATCTCGTGACCGGTGGTGAGCAGGGCTATCTCAATCCTGCCGGCAAAGTGCTTCGAGGACTGGTGCGGGACAAGGGGGTGCTGATCCGTCCTCTTGGAGATGTGGTCTACCTGCTGCCGCCGCTCTGCATCAGTGACCCACAACTGGATCAGTGCTACGACGCTCTGCGCATGGGACTTGACGCTCTCCCCTAGGGCCCAAGCTTGAGTGCGGCTTCAATATCCCCTCGAGTTAATCCATAGGGATAGGAACAGGAGCGGGCGGGCCGCTCCGAGGTCCAGGTCACCCCGAGATCCTGCTGATCCAGTCGCAGCAGAGCGCTCCAGTGAGGCTGCTCCCAGATCCAGTCGCAGGGGTCCTGATCGCTGCGGGTGGCCCCGAGCCCCTGCAACCACTGTTCAAGAGCCCGCAGGGAATGCTGATTGAGCGGCGTATCCGCTGATGGGAGCGATGCCATCGGAATCACCGGTGTGCTCATCCGTGAGCTGAGTCTGCTCCTCCACCAGCCAGCTTGGCTGCACCTGCAGCTCGAGGCCTCGACTCCAGGCCACGCCCACACCCAGCAGCAGACAGAGCAGCAGAGATCCCAGCAGCAGCAGCAGAGACAGCCACTCGCCGCCTGACAGTGGACGACGCTGACCGATTGCCTGAGGAACCGGAAGAGAGGGAATCACGGTCTGCCGTGTTGCGTCTTTTTCCCGCAGAGCGGCGTCGTAAAGACGCCGGCGACGCGGATCGGCGAGCTGCTCGTATGCTTCACGCAGAAGCCGGAACTGGCGGGCTGCGTCCTGTGCCGGCAGACGGGTCGTATCAGGGTGAACAGCCTTGCTCAGACGACGGAAGGCCTGACGCAGAGAATCTGCATCAGCACTGCGAGAGACACCCAGACGCTCGTAGGAGGTGATGTTCTGAGCCTCAGGGGCCATTTGCGTTCAGCAGCACCTATGACTTTGGGGGCATTCTAGAAAGGTGTGACGGTCAGGCCGCCATGCCGGATACATCGCCGTTCGCCATTCCGGGCCCCGAGCTCTGGTCATTGCTGGGGTGGGAGCCCGACGCCCGGCAACTGCAGCAGTTGATTGACCTGCAACACCTGCTGCAGGACTGGAACAGCCGCGTCAATCTCACCCGGCTAGTGGAGGGGGAGGATTTCTGGATCGCTCAGGTGCTCGACAGCCTCTGGCCTCTGTTGCCTGAGCTGACGAACCCTGATACTCCTCGCCGCTGCATCGATGTGGGCACCGGAGGAGGCTTCCCGGGGCTGGCGGTGGCCATTGCTCTTCCGGCCGCTGAGCTGACACTGGTGGATTCCGTGGGACGCAAAACCGCGGCAGTGGCAGCGATGGCCAAGTCGCTGGGCCTCAGCGACAGAGTGCTGATCCGCACCGAGCGGGTGGAACGCACCGGACAGGATCCGCGCTGTCGAGGAAGCTTTGATCTGGCGATGGCCCGTGCCGTTGGCGCAGCTCCGGTGGTGGCTGAATACCTGGTGCCGTTGCTGTGCAGCAGCGGAGAGGCCTTGCTGTACCGCGGCCGCTGGAACGACACGGATGAGCTGGAGCTGCAATCGGCACTGCAGCTGCTCAAAGCGAGGTCGCTGAGCATGCAACGCCTGGAACTGCCCTCTCAACGAGGAGTTCGCACGCTGATTCGACTCGGGCCGGAAGCCGCAACACCCAGCACCTACCCACGCGCGACAGGCATGCCCACCAAAATGCCGCTTGGTGTTCAGGCGGACGACAGCCGCTCCTGAACAGAACCACCTGCCCGTTCGCGCAGTCGGCGCAGGAGTCCAGGGATATGGTCTTTCCAGGGACTGTCCTGCAGAGCCGTCAGTAGAAGCTCCTCGCTCACACTGCTGTCCAGTGCATCGGCATTGGCGCCCGGGAACCAGTGCCCGGCACGGCCCAGCAGGCCGTAACGCGCTTTGACAAAACCCTCCAGATCCCACGCCTCAAGGAGATTGTGTAACCACAGAAGCAACGGCAGGTTGATCTCACCGGGTGTGTCATGCCACTCAGGCAACCCCTGCCTCCAGCTCGCCAGCCATGACGCACCGAGCGCATCGTGTTCCGCCTGACGCAAGCGGGATTCAATCGGCGCCACCAGCTCCGTGGCCTGATCCATCAGGGAGACCGCCTCCAGGTGCAGATCGAGGTCCTGAGGACGGGCGGCCCCCACACTCAGCGTGTGCACACGCGGATCCCGAAGGCAGAAAAGATCATTGAAGACGATCGGATGCAGGGGATCAGTGAGCTCCATCAGGCGTGGACCGGGGGTGTGCAGATGCCCCCCCTTGTCTGTGGGACTGATGATGAATACACCCATGTCCTGAAGACTTGCGGCTGCGATCGCCGGTTCGTTGTCCTGACGGATGAAGTACCAGTGCAGGTTCACGTAATCGAACACACCCGTTTCGATCGCATCGACGATCAATGCCGTCTCCCCATGGGTGGAGAAGCCCACATGACCGATCCGTCCTGCGGCCTGCCAGCGACGCACCACATCAAGACACCCTCCCGGTCGGATGGTCTGGTCGAGATGAGAATGGAGATTGATGCCGTGAATCGACAGCAGATCGACCCGATCCACACCGAGGCGCGTGAAGGAACACTCGAGATCGGCTTCGAAGAGCTTTGGATCAGACTGCGGGGGGACCTTGGTCTGCAGAATCCTGAGGGGATCGGGGCAATCCGGCAGGGCCCAGCCGAGCTGTCGCTCTGAACTGCCGTAATGGCGCGCGGTTTCCACGTGATGGAATCCGGACTGCACTGCCCGTTCAAGGGTGCTCTGCAACAGACACTGAGATTCAGCCGTGATCGAATCAGCCGCGAGATCACTCCAGCTCTGTTGAAAGCGCATTCCACCGAGCGACAGCACGGGCATGGAGATGCCTGTGCGTCCGAAGCGACGGGTCGGCAAGCGGGACACCCCCATCAGCCGTGATGGGTGTTGCGGGGAAGCTGACGACGGGGCCTTGAAGGCGAAGGAACTCCCATCGGCAGAAGTTCCTGGGCATCAAGCTGCAGCTTCAAACCTTGTAAATCATTGAACGCAACCCAGTGAATGCAGTCGACAGGACAGGTTTCGATCGCTTCCTGGATGCAATCAGAGGTGTCACCATCCTGGCGGACAGCTCTTGAGCGACCGAGATCTGGCTCGATCACGAAGGTGTTGGTGGCCACATGGGCGCAGTAACGACAACCGATGCAGGCCGCCTCATCGACCCACACAGCCTTGGTCTGGAGCGCTCCGCCCAGCACCGGCTCCAGGCCAGTTTTCTCATCCCGGTCGAAGGAGGCTGCGACATAGGCGGCAGCCGCTGGATCAGTCACAGAATCAACAATGTTGAGAACGTATCCGCCTCAGGCGTCCCAACGGGTCACCACAAGCTCGATAGATCCATCCTGGCAATCACGCTGCTCTGTGACATCAAAACCTTCCTGACGGGTGGCCTCAAGAACTGATCTCAGCGCATAACGCTGAGTCAGACGGGACAGAAACCTCTCGACCGGGACAGGCTGACGCCACAGGTCGAGGTCCGTCACGAATTCGTAGGCATGGTTCGCCTCATTCCAGCGGAAGCCGAAGTCGGCACCACCGTCAACGGCAACCGCCAGCTCCGCTTCAACGGTCTGACCTTTGTAGCCGCGAACGGTCTGCTGATTTTCACCAGGGACATAGCCGAGGTCCTCTAGCGCTCCCCGCAGCGGAGCCAGCTGACGAAGTTCGGTCTTGACGGTACTGAAGTGGGACATCAGGAAGGCTCGACGGACTGGGACTGAGTGACGGGTTGGGTGGAGGTGAAAGCCTCAGAAGTGGACTGGCGCCGCTCGACGGTACCTATCGCTGCCTCCAGACGATCCGTGAGTTGCAGGCAGGTGTCTCCGGTGACTCCTTCAACCCTTTCCTCAACACGACCGTCGGGACGGATGCGAAATCGCACTGTGCGCTGAGGCATGCACCATCACAGAATTGCACGCATGTTAAGGGGAAGAGCTGGTGGTCGGAGTTCCCTGTAACGGGATCAGGATCAGATCAGCAGACCTTCATCCAGCAGTGTCTGGAGACGATCAACGAGCTCAGGGTTGTCAAGCTGTTCCAGTGCGGTGCGGGCTTCATCGCGAACGGTCGTTTCACGATCCTTCAGCAGTGCCGCCACGAATGCCTCCACCATCTCATCCTGGCGGGGCTTCACAAGCTGGTCATGCAGTCGTCCGAGAGCCCAGATGCAGTTGCTGCGCACAACGGGTTCACTGTCGATCCGCAGGCTGAGCAGCAACTGACCAGCCGCCAGATCGGCCTTGACCGGGGAGGTGCTCCCAGCCTCAGCGAGTGACACTGAAGCCCAGAGACGAACGGATGCCACATCCACCTGCAAAGCCCTGATCAGCGGATTGATCACAGGGGCATCCGGGTAATTGCCGAGGCTCCAAGCCGTTGCCTTTCGCACATAGGCGTTGCTGTCGAGCTGCAGAAGCCGCAGCAGCGCTTCCACGGCCTGGAGTGAAGGGTTGCGACCGAGCGCATAAACGGCGCTCATCCTCACCACCGGACAGGTTTGGTCAAGCAGCGGCAGAAGCAGCGGAACCGCGCGGGGATCTCGATGTTCACAGAACACTCTCAACCCCTGAAGGCACTGATCATGCCCCTGGCTGAGCCATTCCAGACCTTGATCACAGGCGCGAACCGCTTCGAGTGCATCGCCTTCAGGATCATCGGGGGCAATCTCATCCAGCGGATCGCCCATGAGCTCGGCGGCCAGCTCACGCGCCAGCACATCAGGGTCGATGGCCAGCTCAGCCATGAGGTCCTCGTTCTGGATGTCGGATGAATCGCCCATGAGCCGATCGTAATCTCAGCTGATCGGGGCAGGCGCCAGCATGTCACCGGGCAGCCAGATCCTCGCACTCACGGCAAACAGGGCCAGGGCGAACAGAGCCACAATCAGGATGGGGAGCAGGGTGCTGCGGAAAAAAGCCAAATCGCTGCTGGGATTCAGATCATTGTGACGGTCGCCCGATCAGACCGGAGCCACTGAACGCCCGGACCAGCGCAGAAGCATCAGAGACACAACAGCCACCACCAGGCCGAACCAACCCAGCAGCTGCTGATGCAACAGGAACGCCCCTGACCCGAGCAGAGCCCCGAAAAGCACTCCGGAACTGAGCAGAAAACGGATCACCAGATCCGCCAGGGATTCCGTCGCCGGTGCATCGAGATCCTGACGCCAGCGGCTCCAGCCGGGTCCGGGAGGGCGGACCTTGATCACGAAGCGTTCGAGCACAGAAGGGGATTCAGGAGGCGTCAACAGCATCACCGTGATCCACACCACAGCCGTGAGGCCGGTGGTGACCATCAGGCGTTGGCCGTAGTCGGCGATCTGAAGCAGGGGAACCACCGAGGTCACCAGACCCACCACGAAACCGCAGAGCATGGCGGCCAGCTCCGCTGCTGCATTGATCCGCCACCAGAACCAGCGCAGAACCAGAACCACACCTGGGCCGGTGCCGATGGCGATCACAAGACGGAAGACCGTGCCGATGCTGTCGCTGATCAGCGCTGTCACCACACCGAGCACAAGCAGCATCACACTCATCAGCTGTCCCACCAGCAGGAGCTCGCGCTGAGAAGCCTGGGGACGAAGAAAACGCTGATAGAGATCGTGAGTCAGATAGCTGGCTCCCCAGTTCACCGACGTGCTGACGGTGCTCATGAAGGCGGCAACCAGGGAGACCACCACCAGCCCGAGCACTGCGGGCGGCAGAAACCGAACCGCGAGAGTCGGATAGCTCAGCTCCCAGTCCGCCTGGTCAGGAAGCAGAACCAGAGCGGCCAGGGCGACGATCACCCAGAGCCAGCTGCGCAGCAGGTAGTTGACCACCAGAAACACCCAGCCAGCGAGACGTGCCTGCTGCTCATCCTTGGTGGCCAGCATGCGTTGGATGAACTCACCACCACCGTCACTGCGACGGAAACTCCACCACTGCACAGTGAGATAGGCGAGGAAGGTGGACACGCTGATCCCTGCACCGCCGATCCAGGAAAAACCATCGGAACCCCAGCGCCAGGGAACGATCGAGAGCAGTTCAGGACGGCCCAGCGCATCAAGCTGATCCAGCAGCGATCCCATCCCTCCGGCGGCATGAACGGCAGCCCAGGCCACGGCTCCTGCCCCCAGCAGCGCCAGCAGCAACTGAACGAAATCGGTGACCACCACAGCCCACAGACCACCGGCGACGGTGTAGGCGAGAACCAGGGCAGCCACGATGATCAGCAGCAGCACGGTGTCGGAGAGACCACCGGCTGCCGGTATCGGCTGATCGGAAACGATGCCGAGTGCCTCAACCACCTTGCGCATGGCGAGAAAGGCGTAACCGATGCCGATGCAGTTGACCGGAAGCGCCAGCAGAAATGCCTTGATGCCCCTCAGCCAGGCCGCGGCAGGACCTCCGTATCTCAGCTCCGTGAAAGCGGCATCGGTGAGCACTCCGCTGCGCCGCCAGAGCGGTGCGAACACCACTGCCATCGCCACATGGGCCAGGCCGAACCCCCACCACTCCCAGTTCGCGGCCAGGCCGCGCGTGCCAATGAGCCCGGCGACATAGAGGGGTGTGTCGATGGAAAACGTGGTGGCCGCCATCGACGCACCGGCAAGCCAGCCGCTGAGGCGGCGTCCGGCCACGAAATAATCGTCCTCACCCCGATTGCGTCGGGCCAGCCAGAGACCGAGTGCCAGCGTGGCTGCCAGGTAAACGATCAGAATGGTCCAGTCAACGGGAGCCATGGGGCCGCGCGGATAGCCGCAGTCTCCCCTACTTCTGCCTTGATCGTCTCAGCTGGCCGCAGGCTGCATCCTGATCCAGGCCTCGGCTTGAGCGCAGGCTGACAGCTACGCCGCGGCGTTCCAGCACACGGCGGAATCCTTCGATGCGTTCCCGCGAGGGCCGCTGAAACTCCTCCTCCTCGATCGGGTTGTAGGCAATCAGATTGACGTGACTCTGAAAGCCGCCGACGCGATCTGCAAGCTCCTCGGCATGCTCGGGACGGTCGTTGAGGTCTCCCAGAAGGATGTACTCGAAGCTCACACGTCTACCGGTGACCTCCAGATAGTGACGGCAGTCTTCGAGCAGATCGTCATAGGGATAGGCCTTGGCCGTGGGGATGAGATCCTCACGCAGCTGCTGATTGGGAGCATGCAGGCTGACCGCCAGGGTGAACTGGGCTCTGCCGAGGGTTTCAATGGCCAGCTCAGCGAGCTGAGGAAGTGTTTTCGGCACACCGACGGTGCTCACCGTGATTCGGCGCTGGCCGATGCCCAGATCATCACTGAGGCAGCGGATCGCTTCAAGCACGGCTCGACTGTTCAGCAGAGGTTCCCCCATGCCCATGAACACGATGTGGGAGGGGCGGCGATCCATCACCTCCCGCACACTCAGCACCTGATCGACGATCTCATGGGTTCGCAGTGAACGCTGCAGTCCATCCTTTCCCGTGGCGCAGAAACGGCAGGCCATGGGACAGCCCACCTGACTGGACACGCAGACGGTCAGGCGCTGGTCTGTGGGAATACCCACCGTTTCGATGGTTTCACCGTCATCGGTGGCCAGCAGCAGCTTGGTGGTGGCATCGGACGCCACGGAACGATGCAGCTCCCTGAGTCGACCGATGCTGACCCCCTGATCACTGAGGTCGGCTCGCCAGGCCTTCGGCAGAACGGTGATGTCATCAAGGGAACGTGCACCCTTGGAGTAGAGCCAGTCATGAAGCTGACGCCCCCGGAAGGCTTTCTGCCCCTGGGACACCACCCAGTCCTGGAGCTCGGCCGCGCTGCGGCCAAGCAGAGCTTTGCTCACCAGATCAGAAGACCATGTCCAAGCTTGATTTCCACCACAAGCAGAGCGATGAACCCGAGCATGGCCACACGGCCGTTGAGCCGCTCGGTATGGGTGTGAAACCCATACCGGGGAAGACGACGAACGGGGATCGTGGTGGGTTCAAGCATGGACTGAGCCGGCTGCAGGGAAGAGTCTGAACGGAACAGGGTTGCGGACGTGATGACTGGGAGCGTGACGACGGCCGCCGATCTCACTCATCGCTGAGGAGTCCCTCTTCCTGAAGACCTTCGACGGCCTCGGCATCGACCACCTGCTCCTCCTTCAGCTCATTGTCAGCATCAGGACGGGCGAAGGCGGCGAAGTTGGCTCCGGCTTCGATGCCGTGACGGCTGCGTGTGGCCTCCAGATCGGCATCACTGGGGTCATCAAGCACTGCGGAAGCGTCGGCTGCGGGTGCTGCCGGCATGTCCACGGTGTAATCAGGACGCAGGTTCTGCATGCGGCGATAGCCGACCGGATCCTCGGCAAGGATGTCGGGATGGGGACCGGCTTCCGCACGCAGCTCCTCCTCGAATCCACTGAAACCTGTGCCTGCAGGGATCAGGCGACCGATGATCACGTTCTCCTTGAGACCGCGAAGCCAGTCGCTCTTGCCTTCGATGGCGGCTTCGGTCAGAACTCTCGTCGTCTCCTGGAAGGAGGCGGCTGAGATGAAGCTGTCCGTGTTGAGCGAAGCCTTGGTGATGCCCAGCAGTACCGGGGTGAATTCAGCGGGGGCCCCACCGGTGATCGACATGGCCTGGTTGGTGTCTTCAACCTGACGCAGTTCGATCAGCTCACCGGGCAGGAGAGTCGTGTCCCCGGCGTCTTCGACACGCACCTTGCTGGTCATCTGACGAACGATCACCTCAATGTGTTTGTCGTCGATCGACACGCCCTGCGACTTGTAGACGTTCTGAACCTCGGTCACCAGACGGTGCTGCAGGTTGGCAATCGCCTCCTGCGCTGCATCCATCAGCGGCTTGCGGCTGCGCAGATCCTCGAAGAAGCACTCCAGCAGCTCGTGGGGATTGATCGGACCGTCCGTGAGCAGTTCGCCGGCATGCACCTGCTGGCCGTCATTGACCATCACGTTGCGTCCGAGCAGGATCGGATATTCAGCGATGGCATCATCGGTTTCGATGACCGTCACCACGGTGGTTTCATCGTCCTCGCCCTGCTTGATCTCCACGGTGCCGGGCTTCTTGCAGAGAATGGCCGACTCCCTGGGGCGCCTGGCTTCGAGCAGTTCTTCAATCCTGGGCAGACCCTGGACGATGTCGCCGGTCTTCTGTCGTTCGAACACCAGCAGTGCGAGACCATCCCCTCGCTGCACCAGATCGCCGTCGCGCACGTGCAGGACGGAATCCGGCGAGATCATGTAGGGACGACCGAGGCGAAGCGTCACGGCCTTGGCGTCCACCTTCTCCACCTCGCCGCAGCAGTCAGCGGGCTGACCGTTGGAGAGCAGGTCACCGTCAACGATGCGCTGACCAACGGACACCACAGGTTTGGCGGAGGTGGTGATGGTCACGGTGTCTTCAGCACGTTCGACGATCAGGCGGCGCACCGGCTCACTCTCGGTGGCCTCAGGCAGCTGGGCGACACCCTCCTGCTTGCAGAGGATCTGCGTGGTGGCCACCACATCACCGGCCTTGATCGACTGACCGTCCTCAACCTGAAGCTCGGTGTGGGTGGACCCGTGGCTGGAGTCGGAGATGGTGTCTCGACGGACAAGAATGCTTTCCAGGATCACCAGCTGAAGCCGCTCGATCGTCTTGGCACGCCTGTCAGGCACCCGTTCCACATCCACGGTCATCTGCGGTGTGGTGTCGAAGGTCTCGAGCATCAGCTGGGTGCGCAGCAGTTCGACACCCTCCACGGACTTGACCAGCTCGTTGTCTTTGAACGACAGACGCTGGGTTGCCTTCAGGCCCAGATGAGGACCATTCGGCTGCTTGACATGTCCCAGATCGGGGAGCTGCGCCTCGTTGGGAATGGTGTATTCCTCAACCGGACGAAGCAGCAGACCTGTGCCTTCCGGCGTTTCGACGGTCTGGACGTACGCCATGGCATCGGAGCTGATGCCCTTGGCGATCGCCTCACCGGGATTGACCATGACGCCATCACCGGTGAAACGCTCGAGAGCTTTCTTCTCCGTGCAGAGATGGAAGCTGCCGCTGCGCACGATGATCTCGCGCAGGATGTCGTTCTTTTGGGTGACCGTGACGATTCCGGCGGTCCGGCTGAAGATGTCCTTGACCACTTCTGTGCCGGCTTCGATCCACTGGCCGTCGGTGATCATCAACAGAGAGATGTCCTTGTTGATCTCGTGGGTTTCCTGAGGAATCCAGAGCAGGGTTCCACCCTTGTTGACTTCGTAGCCGTTCTTCGCGGACCGGGCCTTCTTGATGGCAAGACCGGGAGCGAAGCGGACCAGTCCTCCGGTCTGGGTGCGGAAGCGGTCGTCGTTGAGTTCGGCAACGACCTCGCCGCTGCCGATCTTGCTGCCGGGGATCGTGTTGAGCCGGTAACGGGTGCCGTCCTTGGCCTCGAGATTCCAGATCTCGCCGGCATGGGTGGATTCACCCTGAAGTTTGAAGTCACGCAGGGTCATGGCCGTGGTGACGATCTGCACCTCCCTTGAATCGCCGAGGGCTTCACGCAGTCGGACAGCACCGCCGTATTCACTCGCCTGGCTCGCTTCGGCCAGCACCTGGGCTTCGGTGACCTTCGCACCAGCTGTGACAACGGGCTGGGCGTTGGGAGGCAGGTTGTAGACATCACCTGCCAGAACCCACATCCTGCCGAGACGTTGTGCCTTGTGCGTGATGTTGCCCTGACGGTCGGTGACTTCCTTGGGCTGGATGGTGGGGTCGTAACTGACCTGCCCGGCCAGATCACAGATCACGTCCTTGGTGGCCTTTTCAACGCTCTTCTTGACGGCACCGGCGGCGATCTGGGCGACGGTCACGTCTGAGGCGACTTCCTGGCCGTTGTCAACGAACAGAAGCGAGCCGGAGGTGATCTCGATCTTCTGAGCCTTGCCCTTGCCTGAGGGGTTGATGGTCAGCTTGAAATCAGCCTCGGCCTGCTGTGCATCGACACCGTGGGGCGTGCGATAGGGGCGCACCCGAGCTTTGGCTCCGAACTCAACGGTGCCCTCCACCTTGGATCGGACCACACCGGATTCCGCCGTTGACACACCACCGGTGTGGAAGGTTCTCATCGTGAGCTGCGTTCCCGGCTCACCGATCGACTGCGCGGCGATGATGCCCACGGCTTCGCCGAGATCGACGAGTTCGTTATGAGCCAGAGCCCAGCCGTAGCACTTGCGGCAGACCGAACGGTTGGCTTCGCAGGTGAGAGGGGAGCGGACGCTCACCGCATCAATTCCAGCCTTCTGGAAGCGCTGAGAGAGAGGCGGATCGATCTCGGTGTTGCGCTCGGCGAGCACCTCGCCCTCGGCGGACACCACCTGGTCTGCGGTGAGACGACCGACAAGGCGGTTGCCGAATTTGCCGTTCTCGGCCTTGACGACGATCAGACGGCTGGTGCCGCAGTCGTCCTCACGCACAATCACGTCCTGAGCCACGTCCACCAGACGCCTGGTGAGGTAGCCGGAGTCAGCCGTGCGCAGTGCCGTGTCCACGAGACCCTTACGGGCGCCGTAGGAGGAAATCACGTATTCGGTGACGGTCAGACCCTCACGGAAATTGGTGCGGATCGGCAGGTCGATGATCTCGCCCTGGGGGTTGGCCATCAGACCGCGCATCCCGACCAGCTGACGCACCTGGGACATGTTTCCCCGGGCACCGGAGTTGGCCATCATCCACACCGAGTTGAGTGGATCGTTCTGGTTGAAGTTCTTCTTGACCGCATCGACCAGACGCTCGTTGGTCTCCGTCCAGGTGTCGATGACCTTGGTGTGTCGCTCGACCTCCGTGATCACACCCAGTCGATACGACTCCTCGGTGGCCGTGATCAGCTCCTCCGCCTCTCCGAGCAGATCCTGCTTCGCTTCGGGAACCTTGAGATCATCCACCGAAATCGAGACCGCAGCCTGGGTTGCGTACTTGAAACCAAGATCCTTGAGCTGGTCGGCCATGGCTGACGTTGCCGCCGTGCCGTGGTGCTTGTAGGCCCAGGCCACCAGCTGTTTCAGACCCTTCTTGTCCACCACCCTGTTGCGGAAGGGCGGTGGAGTCTTGGCGAGGGCGCGGGACTCCTTGGCGGCTGCAGCGGCGGCCTTGGCCGCCTTGGAGGCCTTGGAGGACTTGGAGGACTTACGGGATTTGGAAGGGGTGGAGGTCATGACAGCGCAGGAAAATCGTGGAGGTGAAGCGGATCGGTCTGGAGCGTTCAGGTGGCTGCCACGGCATCGATGATTGTGTGATTCATCACGACGCGTCCAACGGTGGTGAGGATGTAGCGGCTGATCAGGGCTCCCTCCTCATCGAAACGGTCGCGTCGGTAGGTCCACTGTTCAAGTCTTGTGCCGTCGCTGAGAGTTTCACTTTTCAGGGGCTCGTCACGCTCATCGTCATCCTCGACATCACCGTTGAAGCGCACCCAGACCCAGTCGTGCAGACCGAGACGTTTGTCCTCGAAGGCATGGATCACGTCCTCCAGATCGGAGAACGTGCGGCTGCGATCCCCGAATTCGATCGGAGTCATCTGCGGCTGAAGAGCTGTGAGGTAGTAGGCACCGAGCACCATGTCCTGCGACGGTGTGATGATCGGCTCGCCGGTGGCGGGAGAGAGGATGTTGTTGCTGGCGAGCATCAGCATCCGTGCCTCCGTCTGAGCCTCGATCGCCAGTGGCACATGGACAGCCATCTGGTCACCGTCGAAGTCAGCGTTGAACGCCGGGCAGACGAGGGGATGGAGCTGAATGGCGCGACCATCAACAAGCTTGGGCTCAAAAGCCTGAATACCCAGTCGGTGCAGGGTCGGAGCACGGTTGAGCATGATCGGATGCCCTTCGATCACTTCCTGCAGAACCTGCATCACCTCATCATCAGCACGCTGAATCAGCTTCTTGGCGGCCTTGATGTTGTTGACGATGTTCTGACGGATCAGGCGATGGATCACGAAGGGCTGGAACAGCTCGATCGCCATCTCCTTGGGCAGACCGCACTGGTGCATCTTCAGTTTCGGGCCCACCACGATCACGGAACGACCTGAGTAGTCGACACGCTTGCCGAGCAGGTTCTGACGGAAACGCCCCTGTTTGCCCTCGATGATGTCGCTGAGTGACTTGAGAGGACGGTTGTTGGCGCCGACGACGGTGCGTCCGCGACGGCCGTTGTCAATCAGTGCATCGACAGCCTCCTGGAGCATCCGTTTTTCGTTGCGGACGATGATCTCCGGAGCCAGGATCTCCTGAAGACTGGCTAGGCGGTTGTTGCGGTTGATGACCCGGCGATAGAGATCATTGAGGTCCGAAGTGGCGAAACGACCACCATCCAGCTGCACCATCGGGCGCAGGTCGGGTGGAATCACCGGGATCACATCGAGCACCATCCACTCGGGACGGGCATTGGTGGCGATGAAGTTGTCGATGACGCGCAGACGCTTGATCAGCTTGGCGCGCTTTTGTCCCTTGCTGCTGGCGATTTCCTCACGCAGCTGTTCAGCCACCTCGTTGAGGGTGAGATCCTCAAGCAGCTGCTTGAGGGCTTCCGCGCCGATGCCGACCACCGGCTCGTTCTCGATTTCGGAATCCTCGGCGTAGATCTCATCTTCAATCTCCAGCCACTCGTCTTCAGTGAGCAGCTGTTTGTACTTGAGATCCTTGTGGTCGCCTGGGTCCAACACCACATAGCAGTTGAAGTAGACGATCTGCTCGACATCGCGCAGAGGCATGTCCAGAAGAATCGCCACATAGCTGGGGATTCCCTTCAGGTACCAGACATGGGAGACGGGAGCAGCAAGCTTGATGAAGCCCATGCGATGCCTGCGCACCCGGCTTTCCGTGACCTCAACGCCGCAGCGCTCACAGACGATGCCGCGGTGACGCACCCGCTTGTACTTGCCGCAATGGCATTCCCAGTCTTTGGAAGGGCCGAAGATCTTTTCGCAGAACAGCCCGTCCATCTCGGGCTTGAGGGTGCGGTAGTTGATCGTTTCGGGCTTGGTGACCTCACCCACCACCTGGCCGTTGGGCAGGGTGCGCTGTCCCCACTCCATCACCCGGTCGGGCGAGGCGAGCGTGATCTTGACGTAGTCGAAGTGGTTCTCGGTCCGGAGGTTGCTGTTGGTCATTGACGGTTAAGGAAGAGGGAGCGGTTTGTCGGTTCGTTCGTTGATCCGTCAGTCCTCGTCGTAGTCCGCGACGCCCAGGGATTCGTAGGTGGGCCTGCTGGGGGTGCTGCGACGTGGGTTCACGTCCTGCATCAGATCCACTTCCTTGCCTTCATCGGTGAACACGGCAATGTCCAGACCCAGAGACTGAAGCTCGCGCATCAGCACCTTGAAGGACTCCGGCGTGCCAGGACGCGGGATCGGCTTGCCCTTGACGATGGCGTTGAGAGCCTCGTTGCGACCCTGCATGTCGTCGGACTTGACAGTGAGCAGCTCCTGAAGGGTGTAGGCGGCGCCATAGGCCTCAAGTGCCCAGACCTCCATCTCACCGAGACGCTGACCGCCCTGCTGGGCCTTGCCTCCGAGCGGCTGCTGCGTGACCAGGGAGTAGGGACCGGTCGAGCGGGCATGGATCTTGTCATCGACGAGGTGCACCAGCTTGAGGAAGTGGGAGTAGCCAACAGCGACAGGCTGGTCGAATGGCTCACCCGTGCGTCCGTCGATCAGCTGAAGCTTGCCGGGATCATCAGGGTTGTAGATCCACTCCTTGCCTGGCTGCTTGGCAGCTGTTTTCAGGAAGGTCTCCACCGTTTGCTGTGACTTCTCCGCGCCGTACATCTCATCGAAGGGCACTACCTTGACGCGGCAGTCGAGGTTGGAGGCGGCCCAACCCATCAGCAGCTCGAACACCTGTCCGACGTTCATGCGGCTCGGCACACCAAGAGGATTCAGCACGATGTCAACCGGGGTTCCATCGGGGAGATAGGGCATGTCCTCGCGGGGGAGGATCCGGCTGATGATGCCCTTGTTGCCGTGGCGGCCGGCCATCTTGTCGCCGACCTGGATCTTGCG
>CAYWOE010000006.1:0-3285 GCA_964459855.1 uncultured Synechococcus sp.
ATCGACTTTCCTGATCCACGGCGAAGCCAGGATTGGAGTCGCCTCAGCCTGACGACGGGGGATCAATCAGGCCGTGCATGAGTGCAGACACCGCCAGCTGCGTGCGGTCGCGAACTGCAAGTTTGCTCATGCAGTTGGACACGTGACTCTTCACCGTTTCTGTGGAGATCTGAAACGCGGTTGCAATCTCAGCGTTGGTGAGACCGCAGGCCACGGCACTGACCACCTGCTTCTCACGTTCGCTGAGCTGCTCCACAAATGCCTGCTGCTGATCAGCGTGGAGAGAGACCACCCTCTGCCGCACATCCTCCGGGTAGTAGACACCACCAGCACTGAGCGTCTGCAGCGCCTGAATGAAATCACCCTGCCCGGTGCCCATCGAGGAGCGGAAGATCACCCCATCGGCATGAGCCTGCATCGCCTCCTGCACGACATCCTGCGTTTCGCGACTGAGAAAAATCAGCATGCGCGTATCAGAAGAGTGCTCGTGAACTCTCTGCATCAGACGGATGCCGTAGCCGATCTCAAGATCCTCGGTGAGCAGCAGCAGATTCGGCTGCAATTGCTGCACAAGTCGCAGCCCCTCCTCCTCCGTTGTGGCTGCTCCCATCAGGCCTGGAGCAATGAACGGAGCCAGACAGATTCCCGTGAGGGCAAGGCGGTCTCCCATCACCACCACAATCCGGCGACCCGCCAGCAGATCCATGCAGGTCTGGATCGCCTGTGAAATCGTGCGCGACTCAAGCGGGCGTTCCATGGCGCGGCGAAACGGCAGATTCACTGAACCTCTGATAGCAGCGTGGGAATCTGCAGACGACCACGCCAGGCAGGTCACAGCAGCAGAATGAACCGGAATGGATCCCTTCCGTGCTCCGACTCGCCTCGCTGTTGACACTGTGCATCGCCCTCCTGCTGCCGGGAAAGGTTCAGGCCAGCTCGCTGGAGATTGATTTCCACACGATCACCAAGGGAGACATCGGCGAGTCAATCGGAACAGTGACTGCGCGCGACAGCAAGGATGGGTTGGTGATCACTCCATCCCTTTCCGGCCTCAGCGAGGGCGAGCATGGCTTCCACCTTCATGCAGGCGACTCATGCATGGCGGCAAGCAACGATGAAGGGGTCACCGTTCCAGGGCTTGCAGCCAAAGGTCACTGGGATCCTGACAACACCAACACCCACAAAGGTCCGTTTGGAGAGGGTCATCGCGGAGATCTCAGCCGGCTGATCGTCGATGCCGATGGCAGCACCACCACTGAGGTGGTGGCTCCGCGTCTGCGCACAGCGGACCTGAGAGGCCGGGCTCTGATCGTGCATGCCGGTGGAGACACCTACAGCGATGTACCTCCCCTTGGCGGAGGGGGAGCCCGCATTGCCTGCGGCATCGCAGGCTGAATCATCAAAGGCTGAATGCTCGAGGCTGCTTCAGAAACTGATCTGGTTCTGACCTGCAAAACGCCCCTCGTAATGCTCCTCACCATCCAGGGTCTGGAAGATGAACTGACAGATCGGTGTTCCTGGATGCACCGCCAGCGGAGCTGGTCCGAAATTGCTCATCTCCAGCACCTGCTGACTGTCGATTCCAGGCCCCATGAAGGGTGCACTGATGTGCACCATCAGACCCAGACGAGCAAATCGGCTGCGACCCTCCAGCCATCCACACAGTCCAGGACCAAGCCTCAGACGCTCCTGCGTGATCCCCAGAATCGTTTCACCGGGCATGATCAGGATGTGCTCGCTCTCTGAGATATCCACCTTGTCGGTGAATGCGCGGTAGTCGGTGTGTTCGTTGACGTCGACAACCTCATGCACTTTGCGAAACACCCTGAAGCTGCTGGCAAGGGTGAGATCCACGGATGCAGGTCCCACATGTTCAGGGATGAACGGGGTGATCGCAATCGCACCGGTGTCGATCGCCCGCAGGATGGCCTGACGCCCGAGAACCGCCATGAAACAGAGAAATGGCAGCCCAGACTATGGGGATCAGCCGAAAGTCGACCCGTTCCAACCGAAGGAACTCGCCTCGACATCCTCAAAGCAGATGTAGATCCTGTTGGCGGGAATCCCCGTTCTTGCCGTGATCAGTTCGCAGAAAGCAGCCGTCATCGCCGGTGGACGCAGGGCGCCGATTGACTTGACCTCAACGAAGGCTGCAGGCGCAGTGCTGCCTGCGAAGGTCATCGGCACATCGGTCTCGAGCAGCGTCATCACATAGGCCTCAGGCTTTCCGGTCTGCTCGGCAAGCATCGATGACAACTCGCAGAGCAGCTCGTCCCGGTTGTCAACGGCAGGGAGAGAGGTGCGCAGATTGATCAGAGGCATGTTGGTTGATTTGAAATGAATGAAATTCCGGCCTGTCAGCGCTGCTGAGATTCTCTGAAGGCCTGAAGTTTGTCGATGTCCTTCTGCTGATCAATCGAATAATCAGTGAGGATCAGGGCCTTGCCGATTGTGCCGAGAGCGTATTCAATCCTGTCGAGATCGCTTCTTCCCTGCTGATCTGCACGGGCAGCGCGGATCACACTGGGCGTCAGCTGATCAGCCAGCTGCTCGATTGCTGCAGCAAGATCACTGGCCTGGACGAGAGGATCAGAAGAGTCCACTGAATGAAAACGCTGCGGATCTGGATCGATGATGGCAGCTGATCAGAGTTGTCGGTGCTGGGATCGATGGAATCAACGGCGATGCCAGTTGTTCCAGACGCGTCGATGCCATGGCGTCACATCCAGGGGTGGAGAGGAATCTCCACGCTGCTTGCGCTCAAGCTGTTCGATGTCCTGACGAAGCTGCCTGAGAACCGGAATCAGCAGCAAGGCTGCGATCAGCCCCACCACAAGCAGTACCGGCAGGAGCGTGACCATCCACACCGTGGCGATCACAAGAGCAGCAAAGCTGATCAGCTGCTGAAGCCAGGGAGGCCGACCGTGACCGGGCAGTCGCTTCATACGCTCTGAGATGAAGAGATCAGAATCACAGCAGGACCACCTGGATCATGCACGCAGACCACAATTCTGTTCATTCAGCTGTACTCCCCTGGCGTCTGCCGTTTGGACACGGTCACGCGACCGACTTTCTGTCCCGAGAAACGCAGTAACTCATCACCTGAGAATTCAAAACCGAGCCCTGCCGCGATCCTGGCCACATCATCGGCAGTGGAGGCGGAAAGCACAGCATCTTTCAGGGTTGGATCGCTCTGCATCCGAACAAGGAATGCCTTCAATTGATCAAGAGCCATGGAGAGGTGCCATTGATTTGATCATCACCCCCACAGCGCCGAAGGGTGCA
>CAYWOE010000006.1:3385-20102 GCA_964459855.1 uncultured Synechococcus sp.
GCCATGGAGAGGTGCCATTGATTTGATCATCACCCCCACAGCGCCGAAGGGTGCATCACAAGGGTGCAGAGGAGTTGATTCCAGATCAGGAAACTCTCATTACTCAATGTTCAAATCGCATGTGATGTATTTTGCATCAACAACTGACAGGACTTATTAGCTTGACAAAATCAGAATAAGCATTGATGAAATTCAGCCTTCCATCCATAAAAACTGCAATGAAGACCCTGGAAGAGGGTCTTCTCAACGATAAGGCGTATATCCTGATATTACTGATTTTCAATATCGCTTTTATTCTCCCTAAATTCACGAAAGGATCGGATCCTTCCAGTATTCTGATTGCAAGCATTCCACCAGCTTTCATCATCTCAGTGGTCGTCACAATCATCAGAGATCGATATATCAAAAACACTCTGATCAGGAGATTAATGGAGGATTCATACATTCCTTCAGTTTATAAAAGTGATATTGATCTGAGAGCACTGGAAACCCCCACCCCCTTGAAAAAAGAACGAGCTCAGACAAGACAATGGATTGAATCCAATATTCTGGACCGCATCAGCAGCTCATAACCGCCTCATAAAACGCTTCAATCAACCTGCGACACCAGCGGGCACGATGCAGAAAATATATCGAAAGCTCGCTGCAGTCATATCGAAAACATTCGATTCAGCAGAAGCTTGAGTTTTTCATTCCTCAAATAAATGTAAAATTTTCATTCCGACAGATCTAGTGCGTCTCAGGTCATTTCAGGCCGTCTTGTCAACGTTTACAGAGAGGTTGGGCGCTGCACCTGGATTCATATGAGACAGGCAATGAAGCATAAAACTGCTAAACGAGGATCAATCAACACCAGCTGGCAGATGCTCCAGGGTCGATACGAGCACAAGGGTATGGCCTACATCATCAAAGAGATGACCGGTGGCCCTGGATATCTCGTGCTCGGCTCGCCTAAGGGACACCTCAAGCAACTGGGCAGGGAATATCCATCCCTGAAAGCCGCCGACGCTGCAGCAAGGCGCGCGATTGACCAGATGCTGGCGGAAGCTCAGTAAAAAGCCCTCCCGGATGGAGGGCTTTCCGCGCAGGTGGGCAACAACATAGTAGAAATACTCACTCCACAATCGTGGATGACTGAGCGTTTCACCGCGTCTCCTCGAGGAACCGATCCGATTTCATGACAGAGGAGAACAGAAGAGTCAGACCCAGGCCCTGATCGGCTCAGGCAAGCGTTCGCGATAGAGCGATGAAAGACTCAGAGCACCGGAACCGGCAATCGTGATGACCAGATAGATGAAGAAATACAAGGCTGAGGTCTCAAACTCGTAGTTGTGAGCTTCAACAACTGCAAAAGGAGCTCCCTGCAAACCAGTATCAAGAAAATGAAAGACCATTGCAAAGATCATGGTCGACAGCAAGCCAAACACAGCAGTTCGGGTGGCGATTCCAAAAATAATTGCAACCGATCCGATGATCTGCGTGTATGCAGCAAGGTATGTCCAGAGAATGTGATCGAACGGGAGAAATGGGAAGTATTGATCAACAATGAAAGTGGTGAAACCTGACGGATCCTGTAATTTTTCGAGGCCATGATGGATCATCAGAACACCCGCTGCCACGCGAAGGACGAGTAAACACAAGTCAGTCGTCAGTTGATTCGACTTTTGTTCACTCATGATGCTCTGACAGGTAAAATTTCCGCAATCCTACACCTGACAAAAGTCCTGTCGTTGGTCAGGAGAGATGGGGACGATCAGATAGCAAAGGAGTTGTGCTGGTGAAACCATCCCTAGTCCTCACCAGCCCAACCTGCCTGATTCGAAACGGAAGAAGACCTCCAGGAGCGAACCAATCCGATTGCATCGAAGCAATCGACTCATCATCATCAGCCATGGGAAGCGTGGTTGCGGAAATCAATGCGACGCAATCAGGTGCCACGAGTGGCAGCGCAGCTGTAGCAAAGCGAGTCAGAGAGTTGAGCACATGCTTCAGTACGCGCCTCTGCTGAAAACCAGTGCATTCACAAGAACATTTTCAGTAGCAGATTCAGGTACAAAAAGCGGCATAAATTTCCATACGGGTATCAACCGTCACACCGAAAAGGAGGCGCTTGAACGTACATTGAAAATATGAATAATGCAAAACTGAGACGAATATCAGATGAATGTTTCCTTGTGACCCATCCCGATGGGACCTGGGAAATCATTCACGAGGATCGTGTCGTTGATTTCCATCAGGCGTGACTGTGCAAAGGCTGAAACGATTGCAACCTCTAACGACGGTTCTTCATCAGCCCGCTTCATTCGCTGTTCAAGGGAGCTGAGTCGGATGCTGCCAACCTTTGTCTGGTCAGGCGAAGACATTGATCGTCTGGAGGAATGGTGGTCGAAACGCATCGAGCAGCTGATCGCCATGAAAAAGCCGCTTGCGGCATCAGCGCTGTTTGATGAATTCCAACTGGAACAGAAAAGCAATTACCCGCGCCCAGACTGACGATTGATACAATCGAAACTGGTTTGATGTATCGAAGAGATGGACAGGCTCTATGGTGACGACAAGAAGAAAGCGCTGAATGTCTTTTACGACAGCTTTTGCGAGGAGATAGAGCAACTCTTTTTCAAAAAATTTCAGGAACTTTCTGATCTCAACGTCGGCGAAGGAGAAACAACACGCATTGTTGGGCGACTTCTCAACGCAAAGACAAATGTCGTGGATCAGATCAGGGGCTGATTGTCCGCACAACAATCCTTCAATGGTTAGAAAATTGAGACCCTGAAGATCCTGGACTTGCTATGCATGGGGGACCGATCTGAGCAGGATTCCCAGCAATGAGCAGCGATCAACTCCGGGATAAAGCGCTTGCGAATCTCAAGCACCGCAGAGGTCTGCAAAAACAGCTGAAAATCTACGTGATTGCCAATCTCACGTTGGTGGTCATCTGGGCTCTGTCAGGCCGTGGCGACTTCTGGCCCATCTGGTCAATCGTCTTCTGGGGTTTGGCCTTGGTATATCAATCATGGGCATTTCATGTCCCAGAAAACCCGATTACTGAAGAAGACATCTCACAGGAAATGAAACGACTCGAATCGTGAGTTATGAAGGAGTACCCTGCGAATATCACTGATTGTTCAGGAACAGGCGTTATTAAATGTTTCTGAATGTGGGCAAGCAGGAAACAATCAGCTTTGAGCAACGGCTAACCAGCCATGGAATGTGCAGGACGACTCGACTGAAACGAACAGAGTTGCAGGATCAAAGTTCAACCAAATCTGTACATCGCTAACAACGAAGCAGAACCAAAGCGCTAGATTTTCCTGGAGCATTTTCTGAACGCTTGGAGACTCAGAAACAGGAAAGCAGGCCAGTGCTTTGGAAATGGTTGCTTCAACCACTGGACAAGCTCAAAAGACGTGTGGCAGTTGTTCCATCCGTCAATGAAACCGTCAATGCCATGAAAGACATCGGTGTTGATCTGACGAAAGACGAAAAATAAGGTTGGAACACCACACAACCTGCTAAATCAGGATTGTGTGGAAGCTGGTATGCCATCGAAACCCCGCAATCGCGTTGGCGAGATCTATGGAAAATTAACTGTCATCCGCGCTTCTGATCGTCGTACCAAAAGCGGAAACGCCTTCTGGTGGTGTCGTTGCAGCTGTGGTCGCGAACGCGAGGTTGCCGGGGACAAGCTTTCAACCAATCTCAGTCGCAGAAAACCGGTTGTCACCGCCTGCTTCGTTTGTTCAAGGGAGCTTCAGGTTGAGGGTGTCTGCGCAAAAAACGATCGCGAAGAGCGCAAGAGACGAGCTGAGGCAGAGCATCAACGCATGGCCCTGAAGGGCAAAGTTCCGGACAGCTGGCTTCGTTTGCCGTTAACGGATGCCCATGCCAGAGAACAGGGTCAGGTGCTCTTTTTCCGAGGCACCCACTGCCTGCGAGGACATCTCGCCCCCTATCGCATCAATGGTGGATGCCTGGCTTGTTCAGGTCAGAAACCCTCCGCCCATGCGAACTGATCACAGGGATCTTCTGACGGGGTCGATATCGCTGAAGACCCTGTCAGAAGATCCCCACCTAGCCAGGGCCCAGGCCTGACTCAGGCAGGAGCCCTGGCTATCTAATCAACACTGGCGCCATGAATGATGACGAGGTTTGTTCTAAGAAACGGCGATGTGTTTATGTCTGACAGTGATCCATCTGACTACGACACCTACTGCTATGGACAGGATCAGGGTGAGCAGACCTGTCATCTGCTTTCATCCCAATCCGAGGTGGCATTCCTGATGCGGCTGGGAGAAGACCACAACCTCCGCTATGAACAGATTGAGAACGTCGGATGAACGCACCAGCACCATCCAATCTTGTGTCTGTCGCAATCCATCCGCATTGGAAATTTTGCCGAGACGCTGAAGACTCGCTAAACAACGGTCATGACGAACAACACCAAAAGACGTGCTCTTGAGGCATTGATCGCACGAGCCGCCGAAAACCTCAATCTGAGCGAAGAGGAGTCGAAGGCCCTGATTGCCCCGATCTCAGAACAGTTCAGGCGACTTGAAGACGAAAGCTGAATCAGCGAACGCGTTTCTGCTCAAGCTCACGCAGTGATTCGTAAGCAGCCCAGAGCCCCTCTGTGACAGTGCAGCTCCGGCTTTGATCGCAAACTCTGTACTGACCACCACCAAGAGCATCAATGGTGGATCCTCTCGATGTCAGGCAGATGCGACTGGTATATGCCATGAAATTGCAGCTTTATATCATTCGGTCTACGACTGCCAAATGAAAGCAATCAATCAATTGTCAACCATCTAAATTCTTTTTGCTAAAGAATATCGAGAGCGGCTTCACTTGCAGTCATGACCTCATTGCCCGATCAGGGTGAAGAGAATTGTGAGGCGATCTAGAAAAATGTCTTGCCGGCAATCCAGGCATCAAACGGAGCTGATGCGGCTTCAGCCAGGGCCAGATAACAGGTGGTGGCCATACCGAGGAAAGCAATACCGACACCGGTTCCAATCAGCAACTCGTAGAGCTTCTGGGTGGATCTCGTCTCAGAATTGTGGAGGACGCGACGTCGTGCCATACCTACTCCTGCTTATGACCATTCTGACCTCTGAACGAATGAAAATTCAACTCACAGAAGCAAAGATTCGCATCTCACTACCATGTAAATTTCACTTCACGTTGTAAAGATCACGTTACGTTTAAGCGCGCCAAACAGTCGATGAGGGGCCTCGCTTGCTGATCTCAGAGCTTCAACAAAATCTCACAATCGCAGGTCTTGACATTGATTCGGGTTGCTTCTCAATGACAGAGCCCTTTGTGACTCAGTGATGTCGGATCAGAGACTGACACGTCTTCTTCAGGAAGCGGAGGAACACCTGCTCAGGCAGAGCTGCCGAAGCCGTTACGAGAGATCGGTTGTGCGCCTGCCCGACAGCCGGCGAAACATCTGGCTCAAGGATGACAAACGTGCAGCCTGAAGGAGGTTCAGCAGCTGCACTCACAGACGCACGAAACCATTGACAGGAAGAGCGGACCTGGCAGAAACCTGCAGATTCAAACAAAAGAACCGCCCCAGATCCGGAGCGGTTCCCCCTCAAGCCAAGCAATCCCCATCACCCGGCCTTTGCACCACATCTTGTGGTGCTTGAAGGCAATCGTAGTGCTTCGCCCTTATATGTGGAGTTACTAAAGCTGCTCTTCAGCTTTCAATGAACTATTAACAGTCTTGAAACACTCAGCACTGAAACCCTGCATGTAGCGCTTCTGCGACCTAACTTTGGAGACCCCATCACCCGGCCTGTCCAAGTGACAGGCTTTTTTGTTGCGCAGCACCACTGGTGGTGTGCAGAACGGCGAGGGGAAAACCAGGAAGGATTCCTGGCTGCAAAAAAAAAGGCCCAAGGGGCCTTCGGTGGGTGTGAGGAGTTGGAATCTCTGTGAGGAGAACCAACTGAACGAGTTCTAGCAACTTCTCTGTGCCATTCAAGAGACCGTCATGGCGACAAGTGGCACTGTGCCAGTCGAATCGCTAAATTATCTGTGTGAGGAGAAAAGCTCACGGAGTGGAAACAAGGACACACTCCTGTTGATCTTTCGAAACCCCTGCCTTTGGCGGGGGTTTCTTTTTGTTCATCAAGATGGTGCATGTCACTTTGTTCTTCTTCGTTGAAAGGATGGCCCGATGACTGAGAGGGAGACGTTGGTGGACCAGGTTTTCGCCAAATACCGTGCTTATTGCAAACAGATCGGCATCACACCCGCCGACATGATGCAGCAGGCCTATCTGAGCCATCTCAAAAGCCTCACAACAGAGCAGCTCAAAGCAAAACTATGAGCCAAAGCGTTCAGGCAAAGAGATGATTCGCAATCTGAGTAAAAATGCTTAAAACCCAGTCTGCAGAAGCATTTTGAACGTGCCTCAGTGATCAACCAAACGACCCCCGGGAGAGGAACTCGCCAAAATCAGTTGGCATAAAGTTATGTAATGGACCCCGAAGTACGACAAGTTCTGCAAAGAGAAATTCTTGATCGCTGCAACGAGGAAGAGCGAGAAGCGGTGGAGCGCTGGTTCAAAAGTTTCCAGGCAATCGGGCTGTCAAAACTC
Organism: uncultured Synechococcus sp.; assembly: GCA_964459855.1. Taxonomy (GTDB): domain Bacteria; phylum Cyanobacteriota; class Cyanobacteriia; order PCC-6307; family Cyanobiaceae; genus Synechococcus_C. The sequence goes on from CAYWOE010000006.1 coordinate 9,996, forward strand.
AACGGCATGTCTGTGGCCAGAGGGACAACCATGTCCTGTCCTCTGTACTGAACAGCTCAACGTCAAGCCCCTGCCACCCAATGCTCCGATCAACTTCGGCTGACATAACACGTTCGGTTATACGCCCTTAAAAATCGTCTCCATCTGAATTAGGCCTGAATCAGATGCAATGCAGTCATGGCCATTCAACCCTCCGATCTCGGTGAACAGTTCGTCCGTTCAGGCAAACGGCTGATTACGCAGATCTCAGCTGATGCCCTGCTCTCACGCTGCCGGGAAACAACCTCTGGATCACAGAAAAAGGAGCCCCTGCAACAGGATTAATCATTGATCTCCAACGAGAATCAAACAGATCCTTGAAGCTGTTTGCATTGCAGGCAGCACGGTCTGGATTGCAGGTCAGTTTCGACAGGATTCACTGTGGTGCTGATCATGTCAGGAGCCACAATCAGACGAACAGGCGATCAACAAATAAAACAAACATGATGAAGCCGATGTTAAGGAGTGCAAGCACACCACAGAACGCAAGTGTCAACATCGCATTACATCACTGCTACGCAAAACTCCTGTGAAAACTCAGATCCTGTGACGATGCTGAATCATCAGTCTTCATCCCGTTCAGCCTGACGAGCTCCGATCGCAAGAGCGGCGACAAACGGGAGAATTGCGATCGCTGTGAGAACTTCCATCAGATCACTGTCCACAATCAGGAATTGAGCGGAAGCGCATTGCCGTCGAATCCACCGAAATGGACCACGAGCAATTCCTCCTTGGTGATCAACCCGTTCTCATCGAGCAGTTCGGGGTGGGTTGTTCTCAGTCCGGTTCGGTCACCGGAACGCGAACGCATCTTGAACCCGGAACTCAGGCAACGGAACGCCGCGAGAAAGGCCAGTGCACAGGCCGCCGTATACGCAAAGCTGAGCAACGCTGACGTCATGATTCAGCCTCCTGCCTTCTTGACGGAGGGAAGATCTGTCGGCTGAGCCAGGACGTACACCACACCAGCCGTGATGACTGAAGCGAATGCAATCAGGCCGTAAATCGCGGCGGAATAATCGGACATCACAGCTTCGTGTAGTTCTGTAAAGAAGCATAGGCGCTTTGTAAAGCTGTGTAACCAGGTGTATTTGCCTATCTTGCTGATTCACTTGTCAGCTCAGAAGCTTCCGGCGATCAACCACCGGCTGCGGCTCGGATCACACCGACGTCGGCAAGCCCGAGAACGCGGATGAACACTGCACTGATCACGCTGTAAGCCACCGCACCAAGAACAGCACTGCGCACTCCGTTCCTGAGACGAAAGCCCTCGATCAAAGACGCAGCCAACCCAAACAGAATCACCGTGATCAGCCAGTCGAACAGCCAGCTCACTGGTGCGATCAATCCTCCGAGACTGGCGACAGCCCATGGCAACGCCAGAACAAATTTCAGAGGAAGAATCAGAACCGTGCCAAGCAGGCCGATCGCCACAGCCGATGTCAGCGCAGCCTGGAAACCTGCCAGTTCGACCCCCAGAGGCATCGCGGCCACAAGCAGAAGCACAAGAGCACGAACAGGCCACTGCAACAACCAGCCAATCAGACCCACAGCAACAATGGAGAGCTGTGCAAAGGTTAGATCTGGTCCTGGATTTCAGGATGCAGTCCTGAACATGCAGCCATTGCGAACAACCGTGATCTGACAACGGGCAGGCTCAGAGAGCCAGGGCAACCACTGTGAAACCGGTCAGCAATGAGATCGTGATCAACAACATGACCGCTCAGTCCTCGGTTTCAAGTTCGCCGGTGGCCCGCAGAAACACTGTGAGTCCAACAACTGCGGCAAGCACGATGTATGAAACCATCGAATCGGGAGTCACGGTAAGTATTTGTACGGATCTTAGAGCGTTGCTCTGGTCACGCTGTGCTCTGCGCCACAACAACACGCGCAAGAGGGATGGATCAAAGACCGGAGCCGGTGATGGCATCATCCAGTGAGCTCTGATCAAGCGAAGGCTGATCGGCTTCTCCTAATTCCATCGAAGCGGACTGCTGAACAACAGAATCACTGTTGAGGGCGACACCGGGGTTGGAACAGGCGGTCACAAAAAAACTCAGAGCCAGACACAGCATCAGAGCGCCGTTGATCAGACGACTGACAGAGCATTTCAAAAAGTCAGACATTCACTGGTTGGAGGCAACGCACCAGACCCTAGATTCACTCAACAAGATCATCCGCAACAACATCACCACGACAGGAACATTTATCACGATCTCAGTGGCAAGTTTATCAATTTCAGTCAACAGTTCGGGCTCAAACAAATCTCCGTCGGTAAGAGATCAGTGAAGGAATCTGCGGTGCATGACGTTGAATGAACTCTCAGCAATGATCAATGCATCCAGCATCGGAGGTCACTCGATTGCGCCCCAATGCTGTTTGGTCTTGATGTCAACGAACCGACAACTGATCAGGCTCTGCAACGACCTGTTGAGTTTCAATCCTTCAGGTCCATATATTGCGGATCGATGAAAAGCGTCTTTCAGCACTGAAGCGAATATGACAGGACGAAGTGGTCACTCGCCATCAAGATCAGAAGAAGGAGAAAGCTGAATACTCTCGTTTGCAGGAATTGCAGAGGGCCTGAACCATGTCATCAACAAACTCAATCACCTGCTCCCTGGAGGATTTTTCTCTCACCCTTGACCTGATACTTTGCGGAACAGCACAAGCCATGGCGAACACTCCGTCATGAAGTATCTCCTGTTCGATTGATTGATAACTCAGACAGGCATCAACCTTCTGAAACGATTAGGTTTCGCTCTTCCATTCAATCTCAATCGTGGCGGAATCAGCAGCTGCTGCAAGCAGCAAAGTTGCACCTGATAACAGTCGAAACATGACACAACCTGCCCGACGTCTGTCTCAGCAGAGTAATACGACATACAAGCTTTTCTGAAACCGTGGCATGGCTTCAGCAGTCGGTTTGAGCAACACTGAAAGCCCCAGGCCTGATCAACCCACGGTCAAACAACCGAGTTGCGGAATCATCGGAATCTGAAGAATTCAACAAGAAGATCGGCTTTGCGATCTATCCATCATCAGATGGGATCTGCTCCTGTGATGGCGATGACTCCATCACTCTGATGGAATACTCAATCCGCTCATCGGAACAGCAGAGATCGGCATAAAAACGTTCCAGTTCGTCGTAGGCCTCGTCATAAGTGCTGTAGCAACGACGAGTGATTTCATCGTCGACACCGTCATCGCGAACAACCAGCACCGCCTGAATCCGATCGCTTTGCAAAACCGGTGAAACGGCGAGTGACACCGATTCTCGCCTGTTCAGCGGGAATCAGACTGAATCTTCAGCAACGAAGGAATCAAGACTCGGCTGCTGCAGGAGGGCCTGAAGCTGAGACGCATGCTCACCTGGGGTTGAGGTGGACAAGCCTGTTCTGCAAACAAGTGTGAGCTGAAAAGACAGCTGCGTTGCTGCCCGGATGCCGCCTGTCGATACTGCCTGCACACCCATCCCAGGGATCCATCGAGGGGCGACGAATGGCCACGAAGCTCTACAACGTGCGTTTCGAAACCGAGGGTGCCGACCTGTTCGTGGAGCTGGAAGCAGCAGCAGGACTGAACCGACAGCACCTGCTGGAGAAGGTGGTGGCAATTCTCGAAGATCGTCATGGCATCGAGACCGTCGACAGCACTCAGGGGGAAACGACCCGGGTGGGTCACAGCGACGGCTCCACACTCACCGCCTGGCTCTCAATCTCCGGACAATCCTCTCGACAGGCTCTGGATGATGACGGCCTGGATGAAATCCTCACCTGTCTGGCGTTCATGTTGTTCCCGCCGATTGTGGAAATCAGCGTTGTCAGCGACAACAGCCCTGCGCTGGCCCTGGCCTGAAACAGGCCTGGCAGCAGCTGCAGCCAGCAGTCCGATACAGAAGTGGCGACGCATCGCGCTGATGTCGGTCCACGCGAGATGACCGGGACCGGTTCGACATGCATGAAAACCAATCACTGAGCATGGCGCCCAGCAATATGAGAGCAGCGCGGAGCTGCTGATGGTGAATGCAAGTCTGAACTGGGCTTCAATCTCGGGGCTGCTGCTGATGGCGCTCTGGTGTCCTGCGCTCGTGGTGTCGTTACGACGCTTCGATCTGTTGATGGATCGGAGTCAACCGCGCGAGTCGATGCGGGGCCTTGACGTTGTCTTGTCTCTGATCAGCTTGGCCGGACGCTGCATCGCTCTGCCACTGGTGGGGTCGATCCTCTTTTTTCAGGGATGGCGATTGGATCCGATTCTCCAGTTCGGATTGACCCTGCTCGTGTGGGGCACCGTCGTTGAGTCGATTCCTTCCATTCGCGCGGATGCGCGTGCGCTGCAGCAACGCTCTGCAGTGGATGGTCAGCAATCCAGCCGTCAGCGAGCTCTGGAGCGTCGCCTTCACGATCGTGTCTGGCCCTGGTCGTTTGCGCATGCGGTCCTGCCTTTTGCTGGCATTTATTACGCGATGACCCGGCGCACTATCACACCATTGCTGTGGGATGTCGTTGCACGTTCTGTCGTGCTGCTGATCACTGGCGGCGTGTTGTTGATCCTCCAGCGGTTGCCGGATGTCGAGACAGTGATGTGGGTTCCAGTGGCTGTGTCCTATGTGTTGCTTGTGGTCAATATGTTCGCCGGTCTCCTGCCTGTGCGAGCTGCCATTCGCCGCACGCAGGCAGATGCCCGTTGCCGTTTGCAAACCCACGGTTGAGCATGGGCTTGGGAGCTGATGACAGCTATTGATGTTGGTAAGCCTCCTAAAAGGAGCATCGGTAATGGTTCTTCTCAGATGAAAACAAACCGCATGATGGCCTACTTTTTGCTTGCATTTGGATTGGCAATCAATACAGCATTTCAGCCAGTCGCAGCAGACGAGCGGATCGGAACAATGCCTGGTACAGCGGCACCACGCGCCTGGCGAACGAACACGCCAGAGGGTTTTTTAAAACACGAATTTTGCTTCAAAGATGTATGCATTTACGACCGTATCGTGGCAAGAAAAGGTGACATCGTGGTGACTGACAGAATGTCCGAAAGAGGAGAACCACGTTACGAATACTTTGAGATCAAAAAGACTCAATATCGTTGGAATTGTCGTGACGGCAGCATGGGTTGGAGAAACTACAAACGCCTCAAGAGTGATCAAGGGACCTGGGCTCCATGGCATTGGGGAGCATGGAGAGACTTTGATGAAAAATATCCTGAAAGCGAAGATTTAAAACTTATTTGTCAAAACAGCTGACTTCATCGCTTGACTCCTCTCGCGATCACGGATCAGTTCGCTCGAAAGCCGGTGACGCCAATGCTTCATTTGGGGGATTGAAACCCGACCGGGTGGCAACCACTTTGAAATGAACTGATCCAAGGCCAAGCCTCAGCAACGACGAGCTGAAAGCCACTCAAGGCGGCATGACCTGGCAACAGTTCATTGGAAATCAAGACAAACTCGGGCTAGCGGAAGAGGCGACGGCTCATCACCAGGGGGTCTGGGAAGGGCCCTGGCCCCGGTGCTGGTTGCAGGGGCAGGTCTTCCACTGAGGCGAAGCTGCCCATACAGCTAAGAAGCTTCGATATGAATCACCTGCCCTTCACCGGAAATGCTCTGACGTTCCACCAGGCTGACACTGGGAACTCCAACATGAACGTTGAACAGTGAAGACGTTCGGGAGCGATCCCACAATCCATCTGTCCCATGCCTGAAAAACAGGGCAACCAGACTCCTGAGCGGAAGCCGCAAACAACAAGAGTGAACAAGGCTCTTGATGAAACTGACAACCAGCCCGATCAACGAGCTTCTTTCTGGTTCATCCTTGATCTGCTTTGGTGGATTTAAAAGCGGATGACATGCATTCAGGCACATGCATGGTTGGATCAAACAGACCAGGGATCATGCGGCTCTCACGTCATGAGATCGCTCGCCCAAAGCGGCTTCAGTGAACAAAACTCGTGAGACCTCAGGCTCACCTTCAGCCATGATTCATGGTCTGCGATCTTGCGCTCAGAGCCGTTGGCCAGGACAGAGGTTGTGGATTCAGGCCATCCACACATTCTCCCTGCGCAACGTTTGCTCGATAACGGCCGCAGCTGATTCCTGATCGATTCTCGTCAGGGTCTGAGGAGCATCGATGATCGCGGTCAGCGCCATCACCGCAGAGCAAGGGGTAACGATGCGCAGAATCACATGCAGTCATCGTCCCCAAACAGCGATTGCAACCACTGAAAATCATCATGGCGATGCAATGTCGAATGCTGCAAAGCTGGCTATCAAGGGAGCAGCACTGAGATATCAATGAAGCTGGCTTTCTTCTCTGCTCTCGTCTTGGCTCTTGCAACACCGGCAATGGTCAACGCTCAGAGTCTCAGGAGCGGAAACTGGGATTACATCACGACCGCTGATGATGAAACTTCCTATTTCGGACAGGTGTTGTCAAGAATGGGAAATCAAATTGTTCTCAAGGTTCTGGTCATCAACGCGCAAGATCAACCCGATCAGGATTACGTGATCACCAGAGGCATCAAGTGCAACGAAAAAATGTTGAAATCGAAGCGAGGCCAATGGACGAAAGTTGCTGAGGACGTCGTCGGATGGAGCTGGATTCAGTTCGCCTGCCAGTAAGTCCTTGCCAGCTGCAGCAGAACCTGAGTGACCACGACGCAAGGATTGCGGATCATCCCGTGGATTCCATGACGAACAGATCATTTCTGGCTACCAGTTAGTCAGTGCTGCCAGAAACGATGAAGCAAGCTCTTGCAGCTGCCGTGGCATTGAGTCTGGCAATACCGGCAATGGCGAGCAATCAAGAAGCGCTGAAGACAGGAAACTGGGACTTCATCAATTCGGCAACTGATGGCACCTCATATTTCGGACAGGTGCATACAAAACTGGATGACCAAATTGTTTTAAAAGTTCGGGTCAAAGGTGACCCGACAGCTGAGAACAAGGACTACGTCATCATCACTGCGATCAAGTGCACTGAAAAAATGTTCAAACAATCCGGAGGTCAATGGGCAAAGCCCACCGATGACATGGTTGTGAACTGGTGGATTGAATTCGCCTGTCAATGAAGACTCTTCAGTCACGATGAGGGCGTCCGGTACGCAGACGATGTGATCGTCATGACCTGATTCAGGTGTCCAGTGCCTGCAGCAGTCGCTGCTTCGCCTGATTGAGCCGGGTCATCTGCTCAGCACTGCCACCAACATCAGGGTGGGCCTGTTTGGCCGCCTGCTTGTAGGCGGCTCTGATCAGCCGTGCCGTGAGCATGCCCTCGGAAGGCAGATCCAACAGGCGGCGATCCACGTCATTGCCTGGCCTGCCCGCCATTCTGTCTGTGAAATCCGACCACCACTGAGCGGGCCTTCGCGATTGCTCGGAGCCAATCATGCCGATGCCGCACCAGGCGAGAAAGTCATCGGTGTCCTGCGGGGGGGCTCCCTCGAGGCTTGCCAGGCGAATGACAGCCCCCCAGAACAGGCAACGCCGGATCAGGTTCTCTTCAGGCTGGCCGCTGGTGCTGAAGTCAAAAACAGCGCCGTAGGGGATCAGTTGTTCAAGGTCTGACCAGACGCTTCCGGCCAGCACGTTCTGGTGCTGGATGCCGACACTGTCGAGGCCATCCAGCAGGAAACGGCATGCAGCGTCCACACTGACCTGCTGCGGACCGGCTTCCGCAGCGCCATCGATTGCCCTGAGCCTGGCGGGGGTCGCCCTGCGGGTCAGCTGCTCAATGCGCTCGGCAACTGCAGAAGCCTCGGCCTTCAGGTCCTGCCGGTGATTGTCAATCAGAGAGAGAAGGGCCTTGCGGGCCGCGTGCGAAAGGGGCTGGTCGCGATCTAGCCGCTGCTCGATCTTGAAGATATGAACCTGCCGGGCAGTGACACCGGGCAGCTCGTCGGCATCGTCCCGACAGAGCTGCCATCGCCTGATCCGGAGAGAGGCTGCGGCGTCATGACCGGAGGCAGCACCGCTTGATTCAGGCTCGGAGGGGTCGCTGATGGTTCGATTCGCTGGCATTCCGGCGTTGATCCTCAGAGAGTCAGTTGTCCTCTTTTGAAATCCTGATCCGATGTTGTTTCGAGATCAACATTGCAATGGTCGCAATGGCCTGCTCCACAATCCCGTCAGTGAGCTGATGGGTCTCATCATCCAGTTCAGGAATGACCACCTCACCCCCCTGGCCATCGTTGTCTGACGTTGACAGCAGGCGGGCGCGATCGTTCTCCGAACAGTGTTCAAGAATGTCCGCGGAAGCGGCGGCGATCAGCCAGGCTCTGGCCTGCCCGTAAAGCTCAGCGCGATCATGCGTTGCCGGTTGCGTTGGCATCGGGCGGAGGTGGTGCTGGATGAATCCAGAATGGCGCAGCTCAGACGCGGATCGGTGAAGGCGGTTGTGGTGAAAAGCCTCTTCCCCTAGTCGATCACGTAATTCATCGGGTCATCGATGCCGCCGCTGCTGCACGGGGTCTGCGCACGTCCGCCGGGAAGCATGTTGTCGGGAATCAGGCCGTCCTTGTAGATCTGACAGAGCTCTGCCGGATCACGGCTGTCGACCCACTGCTGGAAGCTGGCGTCCTGGGCTAACAGCTGAGCGACGATCAGAACTTCGACCATGACCATGAGATGCGATGTCTCTGTCCTAGCCAGCGGACATCAACCAGCCCTCAGCCAGGAACACAGAAGCGCAGATTCCGTTGTGAGCGACGTCACGGGCAGGTTCGAATCAGATCAATGCCTGAGAACGGGAACTCGCAGATGGTGACCGCAACGGAGTCACCTCCACCGCTACTCACGCCATGTCGTTTCAATCAGGCCTGCTCGGCGCAGCGCTCACTCTGATGGGAGCCCTGTCTCTGAGCACTCCCCGGGTGATGCAGATTCACGAGGTGGATGCAGAGCAGATCTCTGTTGAGCGGAGAAGCATTCACTTCAACGATGAACGGCTCCGGACAGCTCGCTCGGATTCCAGCCGGATCTGCCGTGGCAGCAGCACCGGGAGGCTGGAGCGAGCAACCGCTGCATGGGCTTCTGATCATCAGTTCAGTTAACGTTCAGCCTTCAGAGAATGATCAGAATGGCTGAGGAAAATCCTTCATTCTTTTCGTTTGAAGGAGAGATGGGACGCCTCGATTTCTGGGGCAGCGCCCTGCTCAGAGGCCTGATTGCAGGGTTGATTTTCTTTGTGATTCTGGCGCTGATCTTCCGGAGTTATTTCAGCAGCTCATCCGAAGAACTTGTGGCAGCCATCACAACATGGTCCAGAGAGCAAGCAGTGCGGGTGTGGCTGCTCGGAGAAATTCTGAATGTTCTGCTGTTCCTGCCGATCACCTGGAGACGCTGGAGAGATCTGGGCCCACGCCTGAAAAGGAGCTGGCTGTACATCGCCGTGCTGAACAGCCTCATGCCCGGCTATGAGGTGTTTCCCTATGCAGGAGTGCAGTCGATCATCATCACGCTGAGCTTTCTGGCGCTCTACCCGAACTTCAAACTTCTCTTCTGGCCCGGCAGCAAATACGCAAGCCTTCAGCAGAGCAGACAGTCCTGATCTCTCAAACCGGATTCCGGAACCACGCAACCCAGCAGCGAGGCGGGCGGCGAGGCTGATCCCCGGCTAACAAGAGGTCCCGACCTGAACCGTCATGCAGGAGGTTCTTCTGATCGCGCAGCTGCTGGCCTGGAGCGATTTCGATTTCCAGGACTGGGTCGACAGCAGACCACCCGCCGAACTCTGCCAGGGGTTCAAGGACGGGTTGATTCCGGAGACGATGCTCCCGGGCGGTCGTGCGCAGACGCCTTGCAGCAGTTTCAACGGTGACGACCCGATGGATTACGTCGTCGACTGATGCATGACCGGTGCATTTGTCAGGCGATGCGATGCAAGTGATGCAACAACCAGGCCAGGCGCCTCGCCATGATCGCGGCGCGACCGTTCAGAGGTGGGCGATCGCACGTGACGAGCCCGGCGGCGTATTGCGGAATGCAGCGTCGGGTGAGTCCACGTTGACGCAGATTCGGCAAGATGCCCGGAAAGTCTGAATGACTTAACGAATCAGAAGAGCGAAAGTTGC